>JBBQWD010000039.1:0-10461 GCA_038210945.1 Gemmatimonadales bacterium | reverse complement strand
CGATCAAGTTTGGGGAGGGCAAACCGATTCGGGTCGTCTGCAGGCACAACGAAAACGGTGCAGCCGACATCGAGGTCATCGATCAGGGAGTGGGAATAGCGAAGGAGGACATCGTGCGGATCTTCGAGGAGTTCGTACAGGTGTCCGAGTCGAAGCAGCCAGGGACCGGTCTGGGACTCCCAATTTCCAGACGCCTAGCTCAGCTGTTGGACGGGTCTTTGACCGTTTGTTCGGTCCCTGGAGAGGGCAGCACCTTCAGTCTCACCCTGCCGGCCTCTTTAGAGGACGACATGGCGCCGACTGCTGAATTGTCCGCGGCTACGGCGGCCTAACCTACCCCTGTTATTGGCATAGAGCCTGCCCTCTATAGAAGGACCGTCGCATTGCGCGGGGGTCATTCTGGAGGCTTTAAATGTTCAAAAAGTTACTAATTCTTCCGGCCGCGGCTCTCGCGTTCGCATGCTCGAAGGGCGACAACAAGCAGACCGCCGCCGACAGCGCGCTGAACGCTGATCTTTCGACGGCGGCGTCCACCCAGCCGTACACACCGCTGGATAGCATCACCGCCGCTGAGCGCGCGGGCGTAGCTCCCGCGACAGCGCTGAGAAGCACTTCGACAGCGCCACGCACGGTCTATCGTGCGCCAGTGCGCCGCACCACCCGCAGCTCGTCGGGCGGCACGTACTCATCGCAGCCGGTTTATCGCGCTCCGGCTCCTGCCCCGGTGATAGTCAAGCACACCAAGCGTGACGCCGCAATCGGCGCTGGCGCAGGTGCAATCATCGGCGCAGTCACCAGCAGGAACAAGGTGAAAGGCGCGATCATCGGTGGCGCAGCCGGAGCAATTATCGGCGGCGTGATCGGTAACAACGTCGACAAGACGAGGAAGTAGTAGAGCCCGCTCGCTCACGCTTCTGGCGCCCCGCACGGTCTCCGTGCGGGGCGTCTTGTTTTGGTGCCCGTGACAAAAGGATTTTGGCGGCGTCAGTAGGTTAACTTCGTCATTGTGGCCGCCCGCCACGCCTTGTGGTTGTCGCCTCTGTGCCTTACGATGAACGGGCATGACTTTGGAATCACGGAATCAGGCAGTCCAGAAAGACGTGGCCCCACCACTACGCGCACTGTGCATTGCGCGCCATTGCTTTTTGAGCGAGCACATTGCGCGCTATTTCGCGCAAATGGGCATTGCCACCACGAACGCGGTCGGGCTCGACTCCGCCGTAGAGAAAGCCGCCAACTCATCGCCTGACGTGGTCATCTGCGACTACGATCTTCTGGCGACGATTCCCCTCGAGAAGTGGGAGCACGACGGATTGCTCTCGAAGACGCCTGTGATCGCCGTCAGTCTCACGAGACACGCCGAGGAGCTGCACCTGCTCGATATCAACGGCATTGCGGGATTCCTCTACCTTCCGACCCTCCAGCGGGAACCCGCGCTGAGGATTCTGCGCGCGGCCGCAACGCGTCCCAAGTACACGGTTGGCCTACGCGCGAGTGCGCCAAGGACGATAGAGCGAAGTTAAATTTAGGCATGAGCTCTGACCCGATAACGGGCGTCTTCAACGACGGATACATAAGCGAGGCATACGAAGCCTACCGGCGCGATCCAGCGTCGGTCGACGAATCGTGGCGTCAGTTCTTCCGATTCGCTGAGAGCCTCGGCACTGCGGGGCCGCCCGCTACTCGGGAACAGCCTCTTTCTGCGGGACAGATGGATCCCGCTTTTCTTCGCGACGTCGCCGCCGCGGCCGAGCTCGTCGATGCCATCCGTAGTTACGGTCACCTGGCTGTGCCGCTCGATCCGCTGGGCACACCCGCCGAAGGAACTCCCGAGCTCACCGCGGAATTTCACGGACTCAGCGAGGAGGATCTGGCCAGTATTCCCGGGCTCGCGCTCGGCGCGTCGGGAGGCAACGCCGCCGATGTAGTCGCGCGGCTACGCGATCTCTATTCATCTCGAATCGGATTCGAGATATCGCATCTCCAGAGGATCGAGGAGAGGGAGTGGCTGCGCCAGCAGATCGAGAGCGGGCGCTTGAACGCGCCGCTCAGCGACGAAGAGAAAAAGGCAATCCTTCAGCGCCTGACGGAAGTCGATGGACTAGAGCGATTCCTGGGACGCGCGTATCAGGGTTACAAGCGCTTCTCGATAGAGGGCAACGACATCCTGGTGCCGATGCTGGACGTCGCGATTGAATCGGCCGCGGCACACGGTGCGCGCGAAGTCGATCTCGCGATGGCGCACCGCGGACGCATCAACATCCTGGCGCACACCCTCAGCAAGCCGTACGCAACGATCTTCGAGGAGTTCGAGGAAAAGCACGCCACGACCAACGCGGTGAGCGAGACCGGAGATGTAAAATACCACCTCGGCGCCATCGGTAAGAGGAAGGTCGCGGGTGGGGGCGAAGTCGAGATCGTGCTGATTCCGAATCCGAGCCATCTCGAAGTCGTGAATCCCGTGCTCGAGGGAGTTGCGCGCGCGCGACAGGTGCTCGCCGGCAACGGTGAGCGTGATGAAGCCGCGGTCGTGCCGATTTGCGTCCACGGCGATGCGGCGTTTCCGGGCGAGGGAGTCGTGGCCGAGACGCTCAACCTCTCCGGCCTCACGGCTTTCCGTACGGGCGGAACGCTCCACATCATTGTCAACAATCAGGTCGGATTCACGACTGATCCCATCGATGCCAGATCGACGCGTTACGCCAGCGATCTCGCCAAGGGGTTCGAGGTGCCGATCGTTCACGTCAACGCCGATGATGCGGAATCGTGTATTCACGTCGTGCGGCTGGCGATCGAGTATCGCGCGAAGTTCGGAAAGGACTTTCTGATCGACGTCGTCGGCTACCGCCGTCACGGGCACAACGAGACGGACGAGCCGGCATTCACGCAGCCGACGCTGTACAAGAAAATCCGCGCGCATCCATCTCCGCGCGAAGTGTGGGGAAGCCGGCTCGTCTCCGAGGGAATTGTCACGGACGAACAGGTGAAGCAGATCGACGCCGACGCGGCGGCGAATTTCGACCGGATCCAGACGGCGATGAAGGCCGGCGAGATTCATTCGCGCGAGTACAATCCGCCCAAGGACGCGGAGGCGGATCAGTCGGGCGCGGGAAGCGGCAACACCGCTGTCGACGCGGATCGTTTGCGTGAGCTAAACGACAAGCTTCTCAAGTGGCCCGCGACGCTCAAGGTGAATCCGCGACTCGCGAAGACTCTGGCTCGCCGCGGCGAGGCGATGGGAGACGCTGGCGGAATCGACTGGGGCCACGCCGAGGCGCTGGCTTTTGCGTCGCTGCTGACCGAGGGCAAATCAGTTCGGCTGACCGGGCAGGATTCGGAGCGCGCGACATTCTCGCACAGGCAGGCGGTGCTTCACGATTCTGAGTCCGGAGAGATCTACGTTCCGCTTCAGCACGTAGCCGATGGCGAGTCGCACGGCAGGATCGAGATCTACAACAGTCCGCTTTCCGAGATGGCCGTGCTCGGCTTCGAGTACGGCTACAGCACGGCCGCCGAAGATACGCTTGTGCTCTGGGAAGCCCAGTACGGCGATTTCGTGAACGTGGCGCAGCCGATCATCGATCAGTTCATCGCGGCCGATCGCGCGAAGTGGGGACAGGATTCGTCGATCGTGCTGCTGCTTCCGCACGGGTACGAGGGACAAGGGCCCGAGCACTCGAGCGCCCGTCTCGAGAGATTTCTGCAGCTCTGCGCGGAAGGCAATCAACGCGTGGCGTATCCGTCGACGCCGGCGCAGTACTTCCACATTCTCCGGCGGCAGGCGCAGCTCTACGAACGCCGTCCGCTCATTCTGATGCAGCCGAAGAGTCTGCTGCGTCTGCCAGAGGCCGCATCGAAACTGTCGGATCTGATCAGCGGCAGCTTTCGCCCGGTGATCGACGATCCAGCCGCATCGCAGAATCGTGAAGCGATAACCCGACTCGTCTTCTGCACCGGCAAGATCTACTACGATCTCGCGGTGAAGCGTGCTCCGCACGTGGCGATCGCGAGAGTCGAAGAGCTCTATCCGTGGCCGGGCAATCAGATCGCACAGATCGTGGATCTGTATCCAGCGATCGAGGAAGTGGTGTGGGCGCAGGAAGAGCCGAAGAATCAGGGCGCGTGGTCCTATGCGGCGCCGCGGCTCCGGATGTCGACCGGCAACGCGCTGCTCACGCGCTACATTGGCCGGCCCGATCGCTCGAGCCCCGCCGAGGGCTACGCCGAGGTGCACAAGAAGGAGCAGGAGCGCATCATCACCGAGGTGAGCGCTCCGCTGCCGCAACCCGCCGGAGCGAAGCGCCGAGGCGTGGCGCTCAAAACCTGAGCATCGAGTTCCGACAACAATGAAGCGAGCGGTAACACTTGCAGTGCTGGGTGCGGCTGTGCTGCTGCCGCATTCCGGGCGCGCTCAAGGAATCTCTCCCACCGCTGCAAGCATTCGAGTCCAGAACGCTCCTGAGCGGATGCGCGTGCTATGGATCGCCGCGCATCCGGACGACGAAGACACCCAGCTCATATCCTGGCTTGCTCGCGGACGCCGCGTCGAGACGGCGTACCTATCGCTTTCGCGCGGTGACGGCGGCCAGAATCTCATCGGCAATGAGCTCGGTGAAGCGCTCGGTGTGATTCGAACTGAGGAGTTGCTGGCGGCGAGACGGCTCGACGGAGCGCACCAGTATTTCGCCCGCGCGTACGACTTCGGTTTCTCGAAGACCGCTGATGAGACGCGGAAGCACTGGCCACAGGATTCATTGCTGCGCGATGTGATAACGGTGATGCGAGCCTTCCGGCCCCACATCGTGATCACGACTTTCTCGGGCACACCGCGCGATGGACACGGCCAGCACCAGATCTCGGCGATCGTCGCGCGCGACGCGTATAGCCTGGCCATGGATACCGTTCGCTTTCCGGTTGCTGAATTCGGGAGGCCGTGGACTCCGCTCAAGTTCTATCGTCTCGCGCGTTTTTCTCCCCAGGACCGCACGATTGCCATCAACGTCGGCGAGTACGACCCAAACCTCGGGCTTTCATACCAGGAGATTGCGGCGGACAGCCGGTCACAGCACAAGTCGCAGGGCGAAGGAACGCTGCGTCGTAAAGGAGTCGTGTGGGATTATCTAACGCGTGAGGACTCTCGCGTGCCTGCGCCGCCCGCGAAGGAAGAGAAATCGATCTTCGCGGGCTTCGATACGACCAGGTTGCTGGTTCAGGACGGACGGGTAGCGCCGCCGGAGCTTCCGCCGAGCCTTGCGCTTGAAGCGGTCGCGGACAGACAAGCTCTAGCCGTTGGTGACACGGCGAAGATCACGATGACGCTCTACAATCGCGGACGCGTGCCGGTGCGCATCGAGAGCGGTGAGATCCATTTCCCGGCGGCACTCCTTCCTGACTCGAGCTATCAGTGGACTCAGCCCTATGTCGGAAGGGAGATAACGCAGCCGTGGTGGCTCGCTCAACCTCGCAACGGAGATCTGTTCACTCCGCGGATCTACGGCGTATCGGAGGATGAGAAGGAGCGCCAGAAATGGGCACACGTGACAGTGATGGCCGCGCAGGGAGGGGTGTCCGACGTAGCCTCTCCGATCGTGTTTCATTACGTCGATCGCGTTCGCGGGGATGTGCAGCGACCGCTGATCGTCGCGCCGGGCATCTCGATCACTCTCGATGACGCTACGACAATGGCGCGGGCGAACGGCCCATTCCATCGATTGCTAAAGGCCACGTTGCGCTCGGCGTTTCAGGATACCGCGACGACGACCGTGACTCTGACGCTGCCGCGTGGTATCACCGCAGACTCAGCGACCCGGACGATCGTGATGGCGCCGCGCTCTACTCGCACCTTGATCTTCAGGTTGCGCGGCAGCCTTCCGCGGGGGACATACCAGCTCGGCGCAAGCGCGAACGCGCACGGAAAGGAGTACCGCAGCGGCTACATCCCGATCGAGTACTCGCATATCAACCCGCAACGGATCTACCGGCCGTCGACACTCAGTATTAACGCCGCGGACGTGGCATTACCCGGGCGCCTCAACGTCGCGTACGTGCCGGGAGTGGGTGACAACGTCGCGCCCGTTCTCCAGCAGCTCGGCGTGCCGCTCACAATCCTCGATGCCGATGACATTCCGCAGACAGATCTGAGCCGCTTTACCGCGATTGTGGTTGGACCGCGTGCGTATCAGGCGAGCCAGACTCTTCAGGACAACAACGATTATCTGCTCGCGTACGTGCGCAATGGCGGAAGACTCGTGGTTCAGTACGGCCAGGGCGAGATGCAGCGCCCGGGGGTCATGCCTTATCCGATCACACTCAAACAGCCGGCCGAGCGGGTGACCGACGAGAATGCGCCGGTGACGTTCGTCGATCCGCAATCACCGCTGCTGAACTCGCCGAACAAGATCACTCAGGACGATTTCAACGGCTGGGTGCAGGAGAGAGCGTCGTACATGCCCTCGACGTTCGACTCGCATTATCGCACGGTGCTCGCGATGAATGATCCCGGTGAGCAGCCGAACCGCGCTGCAATTCTTGCGGCGCCGTATGGACGTGGGACCTACATCTACGTTCCGCTCGCGCTCTTCCGCCAGCTTCCCGCCGGCGTTCCGGGTGGGGCGCGCATCTTCGCCAACCTGCTCGGCGGCAACACCATTCGATGACGCGAGCGATCTGGGTATCGGCACTGCTGGTGCTGGCAGCGTGCAAATCGGATGGCCGCAAGACACTGATCGTGTACTCGCCGCACGGGAAAGAGCTGCTCGAGTATTTCGAGAAGGGATTCGAGAAGGCGCACTCTGACATCGATGTGCAGTGGGTGGACATGGGATCGCAGGAAGTTCTCGAGCGGGTGCGGGCGGAGAAGCCGAATCCTCAGGCGGATGTATGGTTCGGAGCGCCGGCTGAAGCGTTCGACAGAGCTACGAAAGAGAATCTGCTTCAGCCATACAAACCGACGTGGGCCGCGGCAATCGACGCCGAAGGCAAGGAAGCCGGCGACAACTGGTACGGGACGTATCTAACGCCCGAGGTCATCGGATACAATCGCGACGCCGTGAAGGAAGCCGACGCGCCGAAGGACTGGGACGATCTCGTTGACCCGAAGTGGAAGGGGAAGATCCTCATTCGCGATCCGATTGCATCGGGAACGATGCGCGCGATCTTCGGGGCGATCATGGCGCGCTCCATTGCGAAAACCGGGAAGCCTGATGCAGGCTATGAGTGGCTCCGGAAGCTGGATGCGAATACGCGGGAGTACACTCTGAATCCGACGATCCTCTACCAAAAGCTCGGCCGGCAGGAAGGCGTCGTCACGATGTGGGATATGCCTGATTTCGCTACGCTCGAGCAGCGCACTCGCATTCCCATCAGGTACGTCATTCCCGCGAGTGGAACGCCGCTGCTGGTGGATGGAATCGCGGTCGTGCGCGGCAGCAAGCATCCGAAGGAAGCGCAGGAGTACTACGAGTACGTGACGACCCCCGAGGCAATGATCGCCGCCGCCGATTCGTTCCTTCGCATTCCCGCCCGCAAGGACATTCCAGTGTCGAAGCTTCCGGCGTGGATCCGCGACGCGATGGCGCAGATCAAGCCGATGCCGGTCGATCGCCAAGTGATGGCCGCGCACCTGGACGAGTGGATGAAGTACTGGGACGCGAACATCAGGAACCGCGGATCGAAGCAGTGACCGCCGCGCCGAGGGCGCGAAGCGGGAAGTCAGACGCCGGGACGCTGGCGCTCAATGGTGTGACGCGGAGGTTCGGCGATTTCACCGCCGTCGACAATCTCTCGGTGGAAGTGGGGCCGGGCGAGCTATTGGCAATAGTGGGCGCGTCGGGGTCGGGTAAGACTACGTCACTGCGTATCGCCGCTGGCTACGAGGCTCCTGATTCCGGCACGGTCACACTCGGCGGCGAGGACATCACTCGCGTTCCTCCGGAGCGACGCGGTTTCGGCATGGTGTTTCAGCATTACGCGCTTTTCCCGCACATGCCGGTCGAGCAGAACGTCGCGTTCGGCCTCGAAGCGCGCGGAGTCAGCAAGTCGGAGAGACTGGCGAAGGCGCGCGCGGCACTGGCAAGCGTGGGACTCGAGGGCGCGGGGGATCGCCCAATTCAGTCTCTGTCCGGCGGTGAGCAGCAGCGGGTGGCGCTCGCCCGCGCGCTTGTGATAGAACCGCGCGCTTTGCTCCTCGACGAGCCGCTCTCCAATCTGGACCCGACGCTGCGTCAGGCGATGCGCGATGATCTGCGGGCGATGCTGCGGCGGGTTGGGGTGCCGGCGTTGTTCGTCACGCACGATCAGGAGGATGCGTTTGCGATCGCGGATCGCATCGCGCTTCTCCAGAAAGGGAAGCTGCTGCAGTGCGGGACGCCCTCGGAGCTGTATCACGAACCGGTCTCGCGGGAAGTCGCAACGTTCATCGGGCGTGGCGCCGTTGTTCGCGCTGTAGACAAGGGTAGCTCCGCGCTCGTCACGATCGGCAGCGTGACCCGGGAGCTGAGCGTGAGCCGGCCGGAGGAAGCGCCGGACAGGCTGGAGAATGCCTACGTCGTCATGCGGCCGGACACGTTGCAGCTCTCGAGAGAGCGCGGTGGCTCCGCCTGGCGGGGGCGCGTGATCAATAGGCGGTTCGCGGGTGGGCTCGTCGTTTATCGCGTGAGATTGTCCGACGACGTGACCGTGGATGTCGAGTCGACCTCCGGTGAGATTCACGAGGATGAGACGGTTACAGTGACTCCTCACAACGGACTCTTTCCGATCGTGCCCGGATGAGAACGGCTGTCCAGCGGCAGAACTGGCTCATCGCCGTTCCGGTGATCCTGCTGCTCCTGTGGGCGGTGATTTATCCGAACGCAGCCGTCATCGCGGGGAGCTTCGAGAACGGACTGGGGCACTGGCGAGAGTTCGCCGCGAGCCCTGCCGATCGGGAAGCGTTGCGCACGAGTATCATCATCTCGGTCGCCTCAGTGTTTGCGTCGCTCGCGATCGGCGTGCCGCTGGCATTTCTATTGGGAAGGTTCGAGTTTCCCGGGCGCCGGCTCCTGCGCGCGGTCGCGACTCTTCCGGCAGCGCTCCCACCGCTCGTCGGCGTCATCGCGTTTCTTTTCCTCTACGGCGAGAGCGGGCTCGTTACGCGCATTGTGCAGCGAATCCTCGGCATGCAGGAAGCGCCGTGGAGGCTCAAGGGCGTGGGCGCGATCGTGTTCGTCCACGCCTACACGATGTACGTCTACGTGTTTCTCTTCGTCTCGGCCGGACTCGAGCGTTTCGACGCCACGCTCGACGAAGCAGCATCCGGGCTCGGCGCCAGCACCTGGCGCAGACTGCGGCGGGTAACGTTGCCGCTGCTCATGCCTGCCGTCGCGGGATCGGCCCTGCTCGTTTTCATGAACGCACTCGGATCGTTCTCGGCGCCGTACGTGTTTGGCGGAGGACTGCGCGTTCTTTCGACACAGATTCTGGCGTCGAAGCTGAATGGCGCGATGGGCCTCGCGTACGTCGAGACGACAGTGTTGGCGTTGAGCGCGGTTGCGGGACTGGTGCTCTTCCGGTGGCTTGACAGAAAGCGAAAATACACGCTCGCAGGCAAGGGCGGCCGCACTCGGAGCGTCATTCGCTCGCGACGCGTTCAGATACTCACATCGATCGCGGCGGCGGCAATAGTCGTGGCGCTGGTGCTGCCGCACCTGATGGTCGTGCTCGTGTCCTTCGCGCGCGACGGATCCTGGACGACGCAGGTACTCCCGCCCGAGTACACGCTCGAGAACTATCGCCGGCTCTTCTCCGAGAGCGAGCTCTGGCGGCCGATCACGAACAGCGTGTCGATGGCACTCATTGCCACGGCCGCGAATCTGGTCGTGTGCTTCCTGGCGGCTTATCTGATCGTGTTCCGCCGATTCAAGGGGCGCGGGTTGCTCGAGCTCCTCGTCGCGCTGCCGTGGGCGATTCCAGCGACGGCAATTGCGCTCGGTCTCGCGGCGACTTTCAACCGCAACGATCTGGCGACTGCGCGCATCCTGCTGGTCGGGACGTTCTGGATATTGCCGCTTGCCTATTTCATTCGTGACATCCCGCTCGTCGCGTCCGCCGTGGAGTCCTCGCTCCGCCAGATGGACTCCTCGCTCGAGGACGCCGCGCGTGGACTGGGTGCTTCGTGGCTGCTGACGATGCGACGGGTCATTTTGCCGGCAGCACGGCCGGGACTCATCGCGGGTGGATTGCTGGCCGCGGTCACCGCGGTCGGCGAGTTCGTAGCGAGCGTCGTCCTCTACACGCACGCGAACCGACCGATCTCGATGGAGATCCTGGCGCAGCTGCGCGCGTTGGCGTTCGGCACGGCGGCGGCCTACAGTGTCCTCCTGATCTTTCTGGTGCTGCTCATGACTCTTGCCGCGCGCTCGTTCGAGGAAAGACTTGCCTGAGAAGCCGGCGCGACCGCGAGTGGTTATCATCGGCGGCGGGTTC
>JBBQWD010000038.1:0-10576 GCA_038210945.1 Gemmatimonadales bacterium | reverse complement strand
GAGGAAGCGCTCGAGCACCTCGAGGTGCAGTATCTCGCCAATCGCGATCCCAATCTGCAATTCGCGATTCTGAGCGATTTCACCGATTCGCCCACAGAGCACAGGTCCGGCGACGAAGAGATCCTCGCGGCAGCGGCGAGCGGAATCAAGGCGCTGAACGCGAGGTATTCGCTCATAGGCGATGACGTATTCTTTCTCTTCCATCGTCCCCGCCTTTGGAATGCGAAACAGGGCGTGTGGATGGGCTGGGAGAGAAAGCGTGGCAAGCTCGCCCAGTTCAACAAATTCCTTCGTGGTGGAGCGACGGACGCGTTCACGACGATCGTCGGCGACACGAAGAGACTCGGATTCGTCCGATACGTCATCACCCTCGATTCCGACACTGTCCTTCCACGGGACGCGGCGCAGCTGCTGGTCGGGACCATTGCGCATCCGCTCAACCGCGCGCAGTACAACCCCAAGATCGGACGGGTCGCTCAAGGTTACGGAATCATCCAGCCGCGAGTGGGAGTCGCGCTTACCAGCGCCCATCGCTCGTACTTCGCATCGATCCACTCAGGACATCCGGGGGTCGATCCGTACACGACCGCTGTATCCGACGTGTATCAGGATCTCTACGGCGAGGGCAGCTTCACCGGCAAAGGCATCTACGATGTCGATGCGTTCGAGGAAGCCACCCACGGAAGATTTCCCGAGAACACGCTACTCAGCCACGATCTGATCGAAGGAACGTATACGCGCGCCGGTCTCGCGACCGACATCGAAGTTTACGACGACTATCCAGCGCGATATCTGACGTTCACGCGTCGGAAGCACCGTTGGATTCGGGGAGACTGGCAGCTTTTGGGTTGGCTCAAAGGGAAAGTTCCAGGACCTGACGGGCCGATGCCCAACAGGCTTTCGGCTATCTCCCGATGGAAGATATTTGACAATCTGCGACGCAGTCTCGTCGAGATCGCACAGCTCACAATGTTGATCGTCGGCTGGTTTCTGCTACCGACTCTGGTCATCAAGTGGACTGCCATCGTTCTGATAACCATCGCATTTCCTTGGCTCTTCTCCCTGGCGATATCGCTATTGAGGCCGCCGCGGGATCAATCGTGGCTCGCCTACTATCTCGCGGTAAGCCGCGACGCGATCACCAACGTGCAGCAGTTCGCGCTCGCGTTGGTGTTCCTTCCGCATCAGGCGGTCGTCTCGGCCGACGCGATCATGCGCACGCTGTACAGGCTGTTCATCGGCCACCGGAAACTCCTGGAATGGCAGACAGCTTCACAGGTGGAGCGGGCCATGGGCGTCGGCTCGCAACTCGAAACATGGCGCAAAATGTGGCCGGTGACGGCGCTGTGCTTCGCCGTCGTTGCGCTGATAGGTGCTCAAGTCACGGTTGGTGGAGTTGCGAGCTCGGACGAGCGGTTCCTCTTCATCATGGGAACTCTGCCACTCGTGCTGGCGTGGCTGGCGAGCCCGAGCATTGCCTTCGCGCTGAGCAGCCCGGCGATCCTCGGCGAAATCCACCTCACCGAAGCAGAGCGGCAGGCTTCGCTCAGGTACGCGAAGCTGCATTGGATGTACTTCGAGAAGTTCGTGAGCGAAGAAACTCATTGGCTGGCTCCCGACAACTTCCAGGAGGATCCCGAGCCGGTCATAGCGCTCCGCACATCCCCCACGAACATTGGACTCCAGCTGCTGTCGACCGTCAGCGCCGTCGATCTCGGCTTCATCACGCGATCGGACATGATCGATCGCGTCGAGAAGGTTTTCCGGTCCTTGGAGAGGATGCGCCGCTTTCACGGGCACTTCTTCAACTGGTATGATCTGAACGAGCTGCGCGTGCTCGAGCCGGCGTACGTCTCGACGGTGGATAGCGGGAACCTGGCCGGACATCTGATCGCGCTCAAGCAAGCCTGCTTCGAGATGATGAAGGACCCGACCTGCACCGAGCTCGACGCGAAGCGTTTGCGGGCCATTGCCGAGCGCGCGCACGCGTATGCCGTGGAGATGGATTTCCGCTTCTTGTACGACACCAAGCGGAAGCTGTTCACGATTGGTTATCACATCGGAAGCAACACCGTAGACAACTCGTACTACGATCTACTCGCCTCCGAATCGCGGCTTGCGTCGTTCATCGCGGTCGCGAAGGACGATGTATCCGTCGACCACTGGTTCAGGCTGGGCAGGTCACTCACGGCGGCAGCGGGAACGAGGACACTCCTGTCGTGGAGCGGCAGCATGTTCGAGTACCTGATGCCGGCGCTGGTGATGCAGACATTCCCGTTCACGCTGCTCGATCAAACTCACAAGGGAAGCGTCAAGCGACAGATCGCATATGGCACTGAGCGAGGGGTTCCATGGGGAGTGTCTGAATCCGCCTACGCCGTGCGAGACCGGCTGCACACATATCAGTACCGCGGCTTTGGCGTGCCGGATCTCGCGCTCAAGCGTGGGCTGAGCAAAGAGCTGGTAGTCGCGCCGTACGCGACGGTGCTGGCGATGCTGGTCGAGCCGCGAGCGGCGCTCAGGAATCTTGCGATCCTCGAGGGAGAGGGGGCGCTCGGGCCGTACGGATTCCGTGACGCACTCGATTACACGCGCCCAACTCCGGGCTCCAGAAAGACGCTCGTGTGCACCTTCATGGCGCACCACGTCGGCATGAGCATCGTCGCGCTAAACAACGCGCTCAACCGTCAGATATGGCCGCGGCGGTTCCATCTCGATCCGCTCGTGCGGTCGGCGGAGCTCGTGCTACAGGAACGCATCCCTCGTCGCCTCACGGTGCAGGATGTCCAGGGTGACGACGCGGCGCGCGTGCCGAGTGAGATGGAGAAACCGGCGGTGCGTGAGGTCGAGACGCCTCACACTCCGCAACCTGTCGTCGGCATCCTCGGCAATGTGCCGTATACGACTTTGATCACCAATGCAGGGGGTGGCTTTAGCCGCTACGGAAATCTCGCGGTCACCAGATGGCGCCACGATTCGACGCGCGACAACTACGGTCAGTGGTGCTACATAAAGGATCTGAGCACCGGGCACGTCTGGTCGACAGCGCACCAGCCGACGGGAACAGAGCCCCAATGGTACCGCGTGCTTTTCGCCAGCGACCGTATCACGTTCATCCGACGCGATGGTGACATCGACACCGTGACGGAGATCGCGGTCGCATCCGACGATGCGGCCGAGGTGCGTCGAATAGTACTGACGAACCGAGCACTTCAGGCGCGCGAAATCGAGCTGACCAGTTATTCGGAGATCGTGCTGGCACCGCCCGATGCGGACAGAGCGCACCCGGCGTTCCAGAACCTGTTCGTGCAGACCGAGTTCCTGGAAGGGAAGGCGGCAATCCTGGCCACTCGTCGACCGCGATCGGCAACGGAAGCATCGATCTGGTGCGCGCACGTCGTCGCGACCGGCCCTGAAGTGGTGGGCAAGATTGCGTGCGAGACCGATCGCGCGAAATTCGTCGGGCGTGGCCGGTCAGTGAGAAACGCGGAAGCGCTCGATGAAGGCGCCGAGCTCTCCGGAACTGTGGGCGCTGTGCTCGATCCGATTTTTTCGCTGCGCGTGCGCGTTCGTATTCCGTCAGGGGCGTCTGTCAGCATTGCGTTCACCACGTTCGTCACGGAGCAGAAGGAACGCGCAATCGAGCTCGCGGATCTGTACCACGATCCATACAGCGCTCGACGCGCGCTCGATCTGTCGTGGGCGCAGGCGCAGGCTGAGCTGCGCGATCTCGGAATCGCGCCGGCCGACGCCGCGTTGTATCAGGATCTCGCCGGGCATTTGTTGTTTCCCCATCCAGGATTCCGCCCCGCGCAGAGCGCCGTCGAGGAGAACAGGCTCGGACAGCAAGCGCTTTGGGCGTTGGGCATTTCAGGTGACTGGCCGATTCTTCTCGCGACGATCGAGAGCGGAGTCGGAATGCCGAGCGTACGGCAGCTACTGCGAACGCATCACTACTGGCGCCTGAAAGGGATCGCCTGCGACCTCGTCATACTCAACATGCATCCCGCGACCTACATGCAGGAGCTGAGCGACGAGCTATTGGCGACCACGATGGCGTCGAGCGAAGCCGGCCTACTCGACCGGCCGGGCGGCGTCTTCGTCCGACGCGCCGATCTACTGAAGCCCGAAGAAATCACGCTGCTCAAAGCGATGTCCAGGGTGCAGGTGAACTGTGATGGATTGGGCCTCGGCAACTTCCTCGAATTCCCGGGAGTCGAAGACAGATATCCTCCCAAATTGGAGATCATGAACCGTGACATCGTGCCCCTCGGCACGGTTCCGATTCACTCCGCAAAGCCGGATCCAGGCACGGGCCTGCAGCACTTCAACGGCCTGGGCGGATTCAACACGAATGGTGAATACGAGATTCACCTGACGGGCAGTGATCTTCCGCCGGCGCCGTGGATAAACGTCGTCGGCAATCAGGTGGGTGGGTTTCTGGTGAGCGAAGGTGGGAGCGGCACGACCTGGGCAGGCAACAGCTTCTTCTTCCGCATCACTCCCTGGCACAACGATCCGGTGCGCGATCCGTCGAGCGACTGCGTTTTCCTGCGCGACGACACGAACGGGGACTTGTGGACGGCGACGCCGTGTCCAATTCGCGAGCCGACGCCCTATCAAGTGAGGCACGGCGCTGGCTACACGGTGTTCGATCACGACCACAAGGGGATAACCAGCTCGCTGCGACTGGGAGTCGATCAGGTCGATCCCGTGAAGATCAGTGTTCTGACGCTCTGGAACAATGGAGCGACGCGCAAGAAGCTCACGCTAACGTGGTATCTCGAATGGGTGCTTGGGGTCACACGGGAGAAGACTCAGTACCAGGTACGCACTGAGTTCGACGAGGAGACGCAGGCGATGTTCGCGCGAAACTATTTCGACGCGGATTTTGCGGAGATGGTCGCCTTCGCGTCTGTCAGCGAGCGTGTCGCCTACTATACCGCCGATCGGCGCGAGTTTCTCGGCAGGAACGGGACGATTTCGAGTCCGGCCGCTCTCGAACGCGCGGGTCTATCGGGAGCAATCGGCGCGACGATCGATCCGTGCTGCGCCTTGCAGGTAAGTGTGACGCTGGAGCCTGGCGAGCAGCGGGACATCGTGATGCTTCTGGGTGCGGCCGAGAGCGAGGAAGCCGTGCGACAAATCATCGGACGCCATCGCACGTCCGCCGCGGCGATCCAGTCGGTCGCTTCGAACACGAGGGCGTGGGAGAAAAGACTCGCGACGATCAGAGTACGGACTCCGGAACCGTCGTTCGATCTGATGGTGAATCGATGGGCCCTATACCAGGCGCTCTCCTGCCGAATGTGGGCACGATCCGCGCTGTACCAGTCGAGCGGCGCATTCGGATTTCGCGATCAGCTGCAGGATGTCATGGCTTTCGTCTACACCGATCCTGGAGTAGCAAGGGAGCACATCGTGCGAGCAGCGTCCCGGCAGTTTGTCGAAGGCGATGTGCAACACTGGTGGCACCCGCTGACGGGACGAGGCGTGCGGACGCGCTTTTCGGACGATCTCGTGTGGCTGCCTTATGTGATCGACCATTACATCACGGTCACGTCCGACGAGCCGATATTCGACGTCGAGATTCCGTACCTCACGATGCGGCAGCTCAATCCGGATGAGCACGAGATCTATGAGATGCCAAAGGTTTCCTCTGAATCCGGAAGCATCTACGATCACTGTGTTCGCGCGCTCAGGAGAGCCTGCACCAAGGGGGTGCATGGACTTCCGCTGATTGGCAGCGGCGACTGGAACGACGGTATGAACCGCGTGGGCATCGAGGGCAAGGGAGAGAGCGTGTGGCTTGCCTGGTTCCTCATCACGACGCTGCGGAAATTCGCCGCACACGCCGCGAAGCGCGGGGATACCGCGATGCGCGACGAAGTCCTCGCCGAAGCTGATGCTTATGCCGAAGCGGTCGAGCGCTCCGCCTGGGACGGAGAATGGTATCGCCGCGCGTACTTCGACGACGGATCACCGCTCGGCTCACGCACGAGCGACGAATGCAAGATCGATTCGATCGCGCAAAGCTGGAGCGTGATATCGGGCGCGGGGAAGCCGGAGCGGACCCGAATCGCGATGGCGTCTCTCAACAAGTACCTCGTTCGTGATGACGCGCGGATCCTCCTCCTGCTTACGCCGCCGTTCGACAAAACACCGCACGATCCCGGCTACATTCAGGGGTACCTGCCCGGCGTGCGGGAGAACGGAGCCCAGTACACACACGCCGCTCTATGGGCCGTGCTGGCGACAGCAATGCAGGGGGATGGCACCAGGGCGCTCGATCTCTTTCAAATGCTCAACCCAATCACGCACGCGGACAGCCCGGGCGGGGTGGATATCTACAAAGTCGAGCCGTATGTCGTGGCGGCGGACGTGTATACGGCCAAGGGCCACCTCGGTCGCGGCGGGTGGACCTGGTACACCGGCTCGGCGAGCTGGATGTATCGCGTCGCCCTCGAATCCATACTGGGATTCAAGCAGCGCGGCGAGTTGTTGTTCATCGAACCCTGCATTCCAGCGAGCTGGAAGGAATTCACGATCGAATATCGCGTCGGAGCCTCGACGTACGAAATAACCGTCGCAAATCCCGATGGCTTACAGAGCGGCGCCGTGGAGCTGACCGTGGATGGAATCGCCGGGGAGAAAGCCATTCGCCTCCTCGACGATGGGAAACACCACCGTGTTACTGCTTCTTTGGGCTCTCCGGCTTCTTCGGCGCAGAGTCAACAGGCGAAAGCCCGGCTATAGCAGGTCCGTTGATCACTTTGCCGTACGGATCGAAACGCGATCCGTGGCAAGGGCAGTCCCAGGTTTTCTCGGTGTCGTTCCAATGGACAATGCAATAGAGATGAGTACACACCGCTGAACGCTGGTGGATGGTGCCGCGCTCATCGCGGTATACGGCGACCTTTCCTCTCCCAGTGCCGATGATCGCGCCTTCACCCGGCTTGATCTCCGCCGATTCATCGACGTCGCCTTTGGTGAACCAATCCTTGTACTGCTCAGCGACGTTGATGTTTTCCTTGAGATAGTCGGGCGTTGCACGGAGCGTGACACGCGAAGGATCGTACAGCTTTGCCCACTGGTGCTTACGACCTTGAATCAGCTCGTTGAGGATGATGCCGGCTATCGTGCCGTGAGTCATTCCGTTTCCCGAATCACCGGTGGCGATGTAGATGTGCTCGTCACCGCCGGGATTTTTCCCAATGTAGGCCATGTAGTCGACGGGCTCGATCACCTGGCCTGACCAATGGTACTGTATGCGCTCGATCATCGGGAAACGTTCGCGCGCCCACTGCTCGAGGTGGACGAACCTTTCCTCCGTGTCAGCCGCCTGGCCAGTCTTGTGGTCTTCGCCGCCGATGATCAGGATGTCGTAATCGAGCTCGCGGCCGGAGCTGTCCTCGCCCTGCTGAATGCGGATGTAGTGATACGGATCCGGTGTATCCCAGTACAACCCATCCGGCACGGATCCCTTCGGGATACGCGCACCGATGACGTAAGTCCTGTAAGCGTACTGTTTGGTGTGGATAATGAGCCAGTCATTCACTGGCGTGTTGGTGCACACCACGACGTTGTCGGCGCTGATCACGTGGCCTTCGCTCGTCGTCACGCGCGCCGGCTCGCCGTCTTCGACCTTTGTCGCGTGCACCCCTGTGTAGATCTTGCCTCCATCGCGTAGAATCGCGCGCGCGAGACCGTTCAGATACTTGAGCGGATGGAAAGTCGCCTGACGCGAGAACCGAAGCGCGGGACCGCTGTCCCAGAAGCTGAAGGGAATGCAATCAACCAGCTGAGTGTCGTTGATACCGGCTCGATGGGTCGCCTCCAGCTCGTGCTCCAATTCGGTGCGCTTGCTGTTTCCGCCAAGGAAGAGATACCCCTCGACACGCTGGAAATCGCAATCGATGTCTTCCATCGACGCGATCGTCTCGATGCGATGAATCGCGGACATGTGGCTCTCGGCGGCCAGTCGAGCGCCCTCAGCGCCATGCAGCTTCTCGATGTTGTAGTAGCGGTCGTCGAGAGCAGCAGTGAGGTGCGCTGTCGTGCGACTCGTCTCGCCACCGCCTATGGGCCCATCGTCGATCAGAACGACCGCGCGGCCAGCGCGCGCGAGAAGGTAGGCGGTCGTCATTCCGGCTATCCCAGCTCCAACGACGCAGACATTCGCGCGCAGATCCTGCGTAAGCGATTGGAACTGCGGAACTTCAGTTGTATCCATCCACACGGAGGTCGTGTGACCTGAGTCGCTACGCATAGGCGATCTTTAGCGATAAGTGGTGCGAGTCGTGCTGCAGAAAGGCCTCAGTGGCGCATACGACATGCCATGAAACAATCCCCGGCATCGGGGCCAATTTATGGGGGATTCAAGTTGCGAGTGAACAGTTTTGAGGTTTCAGTTGTCGGTGGTTGTCAGTGGGAGGGTTCGCAATGAGCAAAAGTTCGAAACACATCTGGATCGTAGATGTCATCGAAGACGGATCAGCCTCCATTGAAGTGGATGGCCGCGCGGTCACACCCATTCCAGAATGGATGCTGCCGGAAGGCGTAAAGGAAGGCGATGTGCTTTCCGTGACGCACGACAGAAGGCAAGGAAAGTCAGAGCTTATGATCGAGACTGATCCGGAGGCTAAAAAGAAAGCTCTCGACCGGTCGGAAAGACAGGTGTCGAGAAAGTCGAAGAATGACCGCGGAGGAGATATTCAGCTTTAAGCGATCGCCTATCTAGTGCCTCCCGTGCACCCAGCCTGACGCGAGGTGCGATCGCCTGGTCCGTTCAGGTTCGTCCCAGTTCGCTCGGGAGTGATTGTGAATCCTCCGCGCGCGTCACCTGGCGAGCGTATCGTGATCGTCCCGTTCCGGTCAGTTCGGTACCACGGCACGCCCGCGCTCCTGTAAATACTCTTCGCCTGTTTGTGCATGTGGCCGTAGCCATTGCGCGCGCCCACTGATACAACAAGCCACGTGGGTCTGATGAGCGCGAGATAGCCAAGGGTGACTCCGTTGCAGCTCCCGTGATGATCCGCTTTGAGGATGTCCACACTCATTCCGGGATTCAGTCCGTAACCAACGGTCTCGAACCAGTTGATCTCTTCGTGCTCCGCGTCGCCCGCGAGCCACATTGTGAACGATGCGGAATCCGGTCCAATCACCTTGACCGCGGTCGAGCGGTTGTTGGCTTTGTCGCCGCCTGGAAATGGAGCTATGATGTGCAGTCTGGCTCCTCCAGTCATCGTGATCGTGCAGATGCTCCGCCCATCGAAGCACGGATCGTCGGTGTCCCGGTATACGAGGCTATCGTGATCCACCCGCGACAGCACTGAATCCCGAAGAGTTGCCAGGGTCGCAGCGGGCGCTGGATCCTTGTTCTCAAAGAAGTAGCGCACGTGGATATGGCGCGCGGTTCTGAACAGCTCGCCCAGCCCGCTGTAGTGATCGAGGTGTTGATGGGAGAGGATCACGACATCGATCGTCGAGTTGTTGAGACCGAGCGAATCGAGGTACCTGCCGAACGTCTCCGGATCCGGTCCGCCATCGATGATCACCCGACTCGAGCCGTTCCTCATGTAAGTCGCATCTCCCTCACCGACATCGAGCAGGCGCACGATCAGCTCTCTCCCGTCCGAGTCGTTCACAAAGCTGGTGACTGGAGGACGCGATGGCTTCTTACTGGAGCGACGCTCGCCCGACTGTGTGGCTCTCCTGGCTCGCTTCGAACGCTGCTGTTGCGCTTCGATCAGGAACGCCAGCGATACCATTACCACCGAAAGAGCCAGTGTGCGTCTAAGCATCACCGTCGACCATTACCCGAGGAGGAATCAAACTCAAGTTCGAGGATTCCGCCGTGTGAGTATTGGTCGTTTCGGGGCGCGCGTCATCGTTCAGGCGACGATCTGCCGGAGCACCGCGCGTACTGGAGCGGCATCCAGAGCCATGAGCTTGAGGGGGAATGCGATTAGCTCGTACATGGTGGGAGTGACTCGCCGCAGATCGAGATTCTCCAGAATCGCCGCGTTGCCGGAAAAAAGCATGTTATGCACCGGAAGATTCTTGCTCTCTCTCGGGTCGACCGAAGGAGAATCCACGCCGAGCAGACGGAGCCCACGCCCGAGCAGCGTACGGACGCACGTCTCGGAGAGCGTTGGCCAGTCTTCGGGAAAAGCCCCGCTGGCGATGGTTCGTCCGGTGCGGAGAAGCAACCGCTCCACGAATGGCAGCGATTGGATCTTCTCGAGATCCTCCATCTCGATCTCTTTAGTGAGGCTGGAGACATCGACGACGATGGCGGGACCGTAGAAGGCGTCGAGCGAGAGCTCGTGTGAGCCTGACCATCCTTCGCGGACATGGAGTGGGGCGTCAGCGTGGGTGCCTACGTGTGGACTCGATGCGAATGACGAAACGTTGACGCTCGCACCGGCTCCGATCAGCGATGCCCACCCGCAGGTGAATGGAGTATCACCCGGCCATTCTGGAGTGTCGGGGTTGAGCGTAACGCTGATGTCGCGAAGGTTAGGCTCGTTGCCGTTCACCTAGTTCTTGCCCACGAGTTTCTTCGCGGTCTCGA
>JBBQWD010000037.1:0-10617 GCA_038210945.1 Gemmatimonadales bacterium | reverse complement strand
TGTGATGGTCGTCGAGAACGATTCGATCGATGATACGGTCGAGCGCGCGCGCGGTGCCGGCGCGACGGTGATCAGCCCGAAGTTCACGACGATTGGAGCGCAGCGGAATCATGCGATCGTCAGAGTCACGACTCCCTGGGTATTTGTGCTCGATGCGGACGAGCGATGCACGCCGGAGCTGGCGTCGGAAATCGCGAGAGTGGTCGCGACGCCCGGCAATCACGCCGCGTTCCGGGTTCCACGGCGAAACTTCTTTCTCGGAAAAGAGATTCGTCACGGCGGATGGGGAAGCGATCGTCCCGTTCGCCTGTTCAAGCGAGAGCTGCGTTACAACGCGAGCCTGGTCCACGAGCACGTCGATGTTGCGGGGGAGGTCGGCGCGCTGAAGAACGCACTCCTCCACTACACCTACACTTCCCTCGACCAGTACTTCGAGAAATTCAACCGCTACAGCCGGTGGTGGGCCGAGCAGAATCACGCTCGCGGACGGCGGGGATCGGCGGCGGCGGTGGTGTTCAAGCCACCGGCGAGGTTTATGAGCATGTATCTATTGAAAGGGGGCTTTCTCGACGGCGCGCATGGGATGGTGCTCGCGTGTCTCGCTGCCGCCAGCGTCATGGCCAAGTACGCGCGGCTCTGGGAACTTTCGCGTAAGGGCTAGGCGTTCCACCACCGCACAGACGGAAACCACGACAGCGCTTCTTCCGTCGCCAGTATGTAGTTCCCCTCACGGAACGTCTCGAGCTCGTGGTGCCACTTGAAATACGGCTCGACGCCCGCCGGGGTAATCTTTGCGACCGCGTAGCCTAGCGGAGTGGCAAATTCAAAAACGTCCTTCAGGTAGCGGCGGGCGCTGACCCAGAGATGATTGTACTCGAACTGGACAACCGCGATGCGGTGGTCGGCCAGTAGGCCTTTGGCCCCTTCCATGACGTTCATGTCGTGGCCTTCGGTATCGATCTTCAAAAGCGCAATTCGCTCTATGTGATTCTGTGCGCAGTACTCATCCAGCGTCATTGTATCGACGCTCTCGACAGTTGTGGCTGTCGTTTCGCTCGGGTACAGGGAATTCCTTCCTGCGCCCGAACCGATGACATAAAACGATCGTGAGCCGGATGCATTGGATAACGCAACCGGCACGATTGCTACCGAGCGATCGGGATCGTTAGTACGGAGTACTTCAGTGAGCGTTTGACGCGTGCCGTCGCATGGCTCGAAGGCGTGAATCGAGACTCTGGAAGGTTTGGACGAGCGGGACCGGCGCAACAAGGCCAACGTCCACTCGCCAATGTTTGCCCCAACGTCGAAGAAGACCGGATTCGTCCCAGCAGTCCGCTCGAGTACCGTGGCCTGAATGAGCAATTCGCCGTTCTTGCCGATCTTATTCGGGACGTCGAGTCGCGCCCAATTCGATAGGGCCTGACCGAACCGAGCCGCGGGACGTCTGCCAAAGACTGTCACGGCAGTCCGAGCCACGAGCTCACGCAGGTTGCTCAATCGGTTCTCTTCCGGCTTAAGGTGGGATCACTGCCAGCCAATTACATTAACGCGACAATAGCTCTGGTAATAGCCCCGTGAAAGTTCTGATAATTGGGAGCGCAAAGCCCTGGCGGATGGAGCGCAGCAGCGAACGGGCTTTCAAGCGCGCGGGCCACGAAACGCTTCTGTTCGACGACAAGAGAAGCAAGCAATTGCTCGGATCCAGGTTGACGCAGGCCAGAGCGCTCAGGGCCGCCCGCCGATTCAAACCCGATTTTGTATTCCTGGGGAAGTGTCAGGCCCTTGCCCTCAGCACTGTCGAAGAAATCATCAACGGCAGGCGCAACGCGACCTGGTATCACGATCCTCCGTCGTACCGGGACATCAACAGGCCTGACGTCGCGCATGTTGCTGCCGTGGGCAGGCTCGCCAACACGTTTTTCGTCTCGGGATTCGTCGACGAATGGAAAGCACTTGGATTGCGCGCCAAATTTCTGCCATCGGCGGCTGACATCGATCTTGGCCCAAGACGTCCAGACCCGCGCGCTGCGTCTGATGTGGTGTTCATCGGTACGGGCTACGACGCCTCGCGCGCGGAATTTCTAATGAAGGTCGCGAAGCGCTACGACGTCAAAGTCTGGGGTCCCGGTTGGGAAAAATGGCGGAAGGAGCTCAAATGGAGCGGTGGGCCTGTCTACGGGCCAGAGTTCGCTGAAGTATGTTCGAGCGCGAAGATTCTACTGGGAATAAATCCACAAATTGCGGCTGGCGCGACGAACTACACATCCGACCGGACCTGGATGACGCTTCAGGCAGGCGGTTTCTACCTGGGCCAGGCAACCGACGGAGTGACGGATCTCCTGCGGGACGGCGAGCACTGCGCGTGGTACGCCGACCTCGAGTCATGCCTGGAGCGCTGCGCCTACTATCTCGGCAACCCCGCGACGAGGGAGCGAGTGTGCACGCAGGGGCAACAGTTTGTCTCCCGGCACCACACATTTGATCAGCGGATTCACAACCTGATTTCAGGTGTAGAATTCACGAATCCACTCGGGTGAAGCATGGGGACTGAGAGCGCACATTGCGAGTTCTGATAATCGGCAGCAATGATCCGTGGCGAATGGAGAGAGGCACCCAACACGCTCTCCAGCGGGCGGGTCACACGACCAGGCTGATCGACGACGGGCGCGCGAAGAGCTTGATTGGGTCGCGTCTCGCTCAGCGCTGGGCGCTCACCCAGGCGAAACGGTTCAAACCCGACGTCGTTCTGATTTCGAAATGTCAGGCACTCGCGCCCGCGACAGTGGCGGAGATCGTCAATGGCAAACAGAGCGCAATGTGGTACCAGGAAGCCCACTGGTTCAAGAGCACCTACCGGCCCGACGTGGCGCACATCATCAAGATCGGGAAGCTCGCTCAGACTTTCTTCGTATCGGGCTTCGAAAAGGAGTGGGCTGGCCTTGGTCTCCGCGCCAAGTTCCTCCCGTCCTGCGCTGACGCGAACATCCGACCCGTTCCGGTGAAGAAGGCCTTCGCTTCCGACATCGCCTTCATCGGCACCGGCGACGATCCGGCTCGCGCCAACTTTCTGCTCAAGGTTGCCAAGAAATACGATCTCAAAGTCTGGGGCCGGGGCTGGGAAGAATGGCGTAAGCCGCTCAACTGGAGCGGCCGGCAGGTCGAAGGAAAAGAGTTCGCGGCGGTATGCTCGAGCGCAAAAATCGTCCTCGGCATGAATCCGGCTCGCTACGCCGCTGACCCGGGCAATGCTACGTCGGATAGAACCTGGATGACGATCCTCGCCGGCGGATTCTTCCTCGGTCATGGCACTCCAGAGCTCAAGCATATGTTGCGCGAGGGAGACCACTGCGCCTGGTACAAGGACATCGATTCCTGTCTTGCCCAGTGCGCCTACTACCTGGAGAATGCAGGCCAACGGGAGCGCGTGCGGCGCGAAGGACAGGGTTTCGTTCGCCAGTATCACACTTTCGATCAGCGAATCCACAATCTTCTTTCGGGTGAAGAATTCCGTAATCCGCTTGCCTGACATGGGTAGAGCAGGGACGGCGGTTTGAACCACCTCTTGGTCACTCAGGACTACGCGCCCGACCTGGGCGGCATGGCGCGAGTGCACGTCGAGCTCTGTCGCCGCTTTGGCGACGGCGACGAGACAACGATGAATGTCTCGACGGTGGCATCACCCACCGCCGCCTCGTTCGATGACCGCGAGGCATACAGGATCTACCGACAGCCGTTCCCGTTCAAGCAAGCAAACCGATTCTCGAACCAGGTCCGTTGGGCGCGGTGGCTTACCTCGAGCCGCTCGCCGGAATTCGACGTGCTGCATTGCGGCAACATCAGGCCCGTCGGATACAGTGTCGGCTGGGCCAGTCGAAGGCTCGGTGTTCCCTATATCGTCTATGTGTATGGTGGCGATCTGCTGCGCGAGCGCATGAAAGCCAGGCAGAGCCCGCTGAAGCGACGAACATCGCGATGGATCTTTGAGAATGCAGCGGGCGTCGTCGCAATCTCGAAGTGGTCGGCACAGCTAGCATCCGACGTCATGAACGAAGTCGGCGTCGAAAAGCTGCCTCCGATCGGATGTTTCGATCTCGGAACCGATCCTGTTCGCTTCAGTCCCGCTCACGACACCGGCGCATTGCGGCGGCGCTGGGGAGTCGGAGATGCGCCGCTCATTCTCACCGTCGCGCGTCTCGTCCCGCACAAGGGCCAGGACATGGGGATCCGCGCGCTCGCGACACTGGGGCGGGACTTCCCGGACCTGCGGTACATTATCGTCGGTGAAGGCCACGACGAGCAGCGTTTGCGCGCATTGGCGAAGGAGCTGGGCGTTTCCGAAAGAATCGGCTTCGTTGGAGCAATGCGCGACGACGAGCTTCCTGAAGCCTACGCGACGTCGACCATCTATCTCGGCGCCTCCCGCGTCGACAAGGAGATCAACGCCGAGGGTTTCGGCATTTCGTTTGTCGAGGCCGGTGCGTCAGGAGTCCCCTCAGTCGCTGGCGATTCCGGTGGCGTTCGTTCGGCTGTGCGCGACGGAGAAACCGGGATCGTCGTCCCACCGACCGAGCCGGACGCGATATCTGATGCGATTCGCTCGTTGCTGTTGAATCCCGACCGCCGCAAGCAGATGGGTCGCGCCGGCCGTCATGCGGTCGAGACACACTACAACTGGGATAGGGTCGCGCGCGACACCCGCCAGTTCACCTATGAAGCAGTAGTGCGGATTTGAAGCGATGACGAGTCCCGCGACGAAAGAACGCGTCGTCAAGAAGCCGACGCTGGCCCACCGCGCCGAGTACTACACGATGCGCGCGACGATTGGTGCGTTGCGCGCATTGAGCTGGGACGCAGCCTGCAAAGTCGGTGAGAGGCTCGGCGCGCTCGGCTATCGGCCCCTGGGCATACGAAAGCGGATAGTGGAGCGGCAAATCGCCGCCGCATTCCCGGATCTGAGTCGCGAGGCGGTGGTCCAGCTCGCGCGCGAATCTTACGAGCACTTGGGCCGCACCTTCATCGAGACAGCGCTACTGGACTCGATCGGCAAGGACGGGCTTCAGGCACTCGTTGAATCCGTCGAGGGCTGGGAAGAGATCGAAGATGTCATGGCAAGGGGAAGGGGCGCCATACTGGTGACGGGTCACATCGGCAACTGGGAGCTCGCCGGATCGTATGTCGCCGCGCGCGGCATTCCGCTCGACGCGATCGTGCGCGGGATGGCCAATCCTCTTTTCGATGCGTACATCAACCACACCAGGGAGGCCATTGGGATGACGGTCGTGCACGACTCGGATGCTGTGCGGCGCACGCCGAGGTCTCTGCGCGGGGGGCGAGCGGTCGCGTTCGTCGCCGACCAGGGAGTCATGGGTCTGGCGTCGACGTTCGTCCCGTTCTTCGGGCGGCCCGCAAAGACCCCGCGCGGCGCGGCGGTATTCGCCTTGCGATTCGATGTGCCGGTCGTGTTCGTCGTCGCCCTGCGCAACCCGAATGGACGCTATAAAATCGTGGTCGAGCGGATCGAGGCGCCGAAGACCGGTGACAGGGACCGCGACGTCGACGCGATCGTTGCACGTTTTACTCAACATCTGGAGAAGTGGGTGCGCGTGGTGCCCGCGCAGTATTTCTGGCAGCACCGCAGATGGAAACGACAGCCGCCGGACACGCCGCGCGAGCTGAGAGATCCGTCGGCTTGAAGAGAGGAGGGCGATGCTAGATCCCAAACAGAGACAGCGGCTCCTGCGCGACAACCGCGCACGAATCGGCATCGGGATCGTCCTCGTCATGACTCTCGCCGCGATCCTCGCCCCTCTCATCGCGAGGCAGAACCCGATCGCGATCGATCTGGCGCACCTCCTTCAGCGGCCGTCGGCGCAGCACTGGCTCGGGACGGACATTCAAGGACGCGACATCTGGTCCCGCCTTGTATTCGGCGCACGCGTCTCGCTCACCGTCGGGCTCATCTCGCAGGGAATCGCGCTCGCGCTCGGGGTGACGCTCGGTCTCGTCGCCGGATTCTACGGCAAATGGGTAGACGAAATCGTGATGCGGCTCGCCGATGTCACGCTCGCGTTTCCGACGCTGCTGCTGCTGATCGCGATGGTTGCCGCGCTGCAGCCATCGGAAGCGGTCGTGTTCGCGACGATTGGGATCGTCGGGTGGGCGGGAATGGCGCGCATCGTTCGCGGGCAGGTTCTGGTAGTGCGGCAGCTCGAGTACATCCAGGCAATCAGAGCCCTCGGCGCGGGGGATCTACGCATCATGACTCAGCACGTATTGCCAAACGTCATTGCGCCGGTCGTGATTGCCGCGACGCTTGGCGTGGCCGGCGCAATCATGGCGGAAGCGGCGCTCTCGTTTCTCGGCCTCGGCGTTCCACCGCCGGCGCCGAGCTGGGGTTCGATGATTGCAGACGGCAGAGATCTCGAACAACTTCGACGCGCTCCGTGGACGTCGGTGTTTCCCGGAATAGCAATCGGCGCCGCAGTGCTCGGATTCAACCTGCTGGGTGACGCGCTGCGTGACGCTCTCGATCCGCGGCAACACTACAAGGCGAAGAAGGAGGCGTGAGCATGCTCCGCATGTCGTCGCTGTTGCTGGCGTTTGTGTTCATCGTCTGCGCCTCTCCCAAAGACGATACGTCCTCCACTGCACAGGCCGCGCAGACGAGCAACAAGGTCACACTCGGCGTCGAAGAGGTGGCGAGCGGGCTGGATCAGCCGGTTTATGTCACAGCGCCCGCGAGTGATCCGCGCCTCTTCATCGTCGAGCAGCCGGGTCGCATTCGTATCGTCGAGAACGGGAAACTCCTCGACAAACCGTTCCTCGACATTGTCAGCAAGGTTGGATCAGGCGGAGAGCGCGGCTTGCTCAGCGTTGCGTTCCATCCGCAGTACCGGTCGAACGGCTTCCTTTTCGTCAATTACACCGACAAGAAGGGGGACACGCAGATCGAGCGGTACACGGTCTCGGCGGACAAGAACGCTGCCGATCCGCGGTCCGCCAAGCTGATACTCGCGATCGATCAACCGTACTCCAATCACAACGGCGGGCTCAACCTGTTCGGCCCCGATGGAATGCTCTACATCGGGATGGGAGATGGCGGCAGTCAGGGCGATCCACACGGTAACGGCCAGAACCGCAACGCGTTGCTCGGCAAGCTTCTTCGCCTCAACGTGGATCGCGGCGATCCGTACCTCATCCCGTCCGCCAATCCATACGCGAACGGGGGCGGCCGCGGGGAAGTCTGGGCGATAGGCCTGCGGAATCCATGGCGCTTCTCGTTCGATCGTTTCACCGGACTGCTCTACATCGCCGATGTTGGTGGCGATCGATTCGAGGAAGTCGACATCGTTCCGATGTCAGTCGCCGGCGTCAACTACGGCTGGAACATCATGGAAGGCCCGCGCTGCAACCGGTCATCGGGCTGCGATCAGACTGGCTTGCAAAAGCCCGCGCTCTCGTACGCGACGCACCAGAATTCGACCTGCGCGATAATCGGTGGCTCCGTCTATCACGGCCGGAGGATTCCGGAGATAACGGGGCAGTATTTCTACTCCGACTACTGCAACAGCTGGTTGAAGAGCTTTGGCTTCGCCAACGGCAACGTTACCGATGAGCATGAGTGGCCGGTGGGACGGCTCGGCAGCATCAGCTCATTTGGAGAAGACAGTCAGGGAGAGTTATATATCTGCACCTCGAGCGGACGGGTTTACCGGATCATCAAGACACCAGGTAATCCAGCACGATGAGCGTGGGTCGGGACGACTACAAGCGCACTGTATTCGACCGACAGGGTCCAGAGGCCGCCCATTTCCTTCAGACGGTCAGCTCGCTCATCATCCCGATCGTCGCGGGCGCCGCCATCGGTGGCGCGCTCGCCGTACAGAGAGACTTCTCCCCGGCGATTATCGTCCTGTCGTCCGTTGGCGGGTCGCTCACTTTCGCGGTGTGGTGGTGGTACTTCGTCACCAGGGTGTCGCACGGGGCGGGCAGGACGTTCAGCGAATTCATCCAGCCGAGCGGGGCGGGGAGTTACGAGCGCCAGTATTCGCACGAAGACGCACGGGTGATGCGAGGTGATGCCGAAGGGGCGCTCGCATCGTATGAGAGAATCATCCTTGAAGCTCCAACGGACGCGCAACCGCGCATCCGCGCCGCCGATCTGTACGCAAAATCAGGATTGCGCGAGAGGGCGGAGCTTCTTTATCGCTCGGTACAACGGCTCCCGAATGTTGCGTCACGGGACGACATCTATGCTTCCAACCGGCTCGTAGACCTCTATCTCGCGTGGCCGGGCCACGAGACGAAGGGTCTCCGCGAGCTCCGACGACTGGTCGACACTTATCCGGAGACTGATGTAGCGGAACGTGCCCGCGCAGGTCTTGTGAATCTCAAGAGCCAACTCGGCGTGACCGAGTAACGGCAATCACCTCAACACGAGGATGAAAATGCAGATCCAGACTGTGACACACGCACTTGTTCAGATTGCTACGCCTCCTCCCACTCCGCCGCCCGTCGTCGTTCGTCCTGGATTCCTGGACACCCTCTGGGCGTCGTTCCGCGATGCTTTCGCGATGATTCTGAGCGCGATTCCGCGGATAATCGCTTTCATCATCATCGTGGCGATCGGCTGGTTCGTTTCGTCGCTCCTCGCGAAGGCGATTACCGGCCTGCTGCGCGTAATTCGATTCGACGAGCTGATGCAGAAATCAGGGCTCGCGGATTTCATGAACAAGATGGGGACGGGGATCGACTCGGTCGGAATAGTCGCCGGGATCGTGAAGTGGATCGTGCGCGTCGTTGTTCTGCTCGTTGCATTCGACACGCTCGGCCTGCCAGCGGTCTCCGACGTCATGCGACAGCTGTTGCTGTGGTTGCCCAATCTGGTTGTGGCAATCTTCGTTCTCTTCATTGGCGGAATCGCAGCCCGCGCTCTCGGCAATGTCGTGCGTGGTGCGACCGCCGAGGGTGGGTTCTCGAATCCAGAGACCCTCTCGAACGTAGCGCGGACGGCGGTGTGGTCGTTCGCGGTCGTAATCGCGATCAATCAGCTGGGAATCGCCACGAATCTGATCAACACGCTGTTCACCGGATTCGTGGGCGCGTTGGCGATCGCGTTGGGACTGGCATTCGGCCTCGGTGGACGCGATCTCGCGTCGCGGACGCTCGAGAACTGGTACGACCAGGCCCAGGAAGCGAAGCCCAAGCGGCGGGGGAGGCCGACGCTGGACGAGTAAGCCTGTTTGGCCGAGGTGTTACGAGAACGGCTCCCAGGAATTGGGAGCCGTTCTGGTTTCTCACTTCTTCCGAATCAGCCCGTAGTCGCGCGCTCCCTTTCGCAGCAGGTGATATCGGCCCGCCAAGGCCTTCACGGACGCGAGATCAGTCTCGGCAGTCGCGCGCTGTCCGTTCACGTACACGCCACCTTGCTCCACCAGTCGTCGCGCCGCGCTCTTCGATGCCGCGAGCTGCAAAGTCACCAGCGCGTCGAGCAAACCCGGCGTATCGGAAGACTCAGCGAACGGCACTTCTTCGCTCAACGCTCGCAGCACCGGCTCCGTGAGCGATGTCGGATCCGCCTTGCCGAACAGCACCCGCGAAACCTCCTCCGCCACTCGCGCCGCGTCCTCTCCATGCACTCGCGCGGCGAGATCGCGTGCCAGCGCCTGCTGCGCCTCGCGCTTCTCAGGCGCCGAAGTGATCAGCTTTTCGAGCGCTTCGATCTCCTGCAGCGACATCAGCGTAAAGAGACGCAGATACTTTCCAGCGTCCCGGTCATCCACGTTGATCCAGTACTGATAAAACTTGTACGGAGATGTGCGCGTAGAATCGAGCCACACCGCGCCCTCTTCGGTCTTTCCGAACTTCGAGCCGCTCGCCGTCGTCACCAGAGGCATCGTGAGCGCGTGCGCGGTCTTTCCCTCGACGCGACGAATCAGCTCCAGGCCGGCGGTGATGTTTCCCCACTGATCGCTGCCTCCGATTTGCAGTGTCACCCCTTCACGTCGATTCAATTCCAGAAAATCGTACGCCTGAAGCAGCATGTACGAGAATTCGGTGAAGGAGATGCCGCCTTCGATCCGCGATTGCACGGAATCCTTGGCCAGCATGTAGTTCACCGTGAAGTGCTTGCCGACATCCCGCATGAACTCCACCGCCTTCAGCGGGCGCAGCCAGGTCGCGTTGTCGCGCATGCGCGCCGCCTTCGGACCGGTGAAATCCAGAAACCGCTCCAGCTGCTTCTCGAGCGCCCGCGAGTTCTTCTCGATTTCCTCCGCCGAGACGAGCTGTCGCTCCGTTGTTTTCCCACTCGGGTCGCCGATCAGGCCGGTTCCGCCTCCAACCAGCGCGATCGGGCGATGGCCGGCGCGCTGGAGATGAACGAGTCCCATCACGGGCACCAGACTCCCGATGTGCAGGCTCGGCGCAGTGGGGTCAAACCCCGCATACGCGCTCAACTGCTCAGTTGCGAGAGCCTCCGGCAAACCGTCCGTGTGTTGGTAGACCATCCCTCGCCAGGACAGCTCCTCCAGCAGCGAATTCTTCGAGTGCATGCGGGGAAGATAGGGACGCCCGACCACGGTGTCACCTTCGGTGTATCACAGTTATCTTTTGACT
>JBBQWD010000036.1:0-10691 GCA_038210945.1 Gemmatimonadales bacterium | reverse complement strand
GGGTGTGTGAGGTAGGGAAGCTTCGTCCCTTTTCGCACCTGACGGTCATGGTGCTTCGCCGCGAAGGCGAGAGCATGGTTGATAACGTCGGAATAGCCAGTGACTGTCATTGCTCTCAGTGTGCGAACCGGGACACGAGCTGCTCGAGTCCACGTGCATCTTCCGCATCGAACGCATTCAGACGGTCGGAATCTATGTCGAGAACGGCGACTAGATCACCCTTTCGCCCAAGAACAGGCACTACGATCTCGGACTTTGCTCGCGCATCACAGGTAATGTGTCCCGGATATTTCTCGACGTCCGAAACGATCAATGTCTTTCTCTCGGCGGCAGCGTTTCCACAGACACCTCGGCCAAACGCTATGTCGAGGCAGCCAAGGCTTCCCTGATACGGCCCCACGCGGAGCAGCCGACCTGGCTCGACGACTCGATAGAAGCCAGTCCATAGGTGCCCGAGTGAGTGATGTAGCAGCGTAGCGATCGTGGCCATGGCGGCCACTTCGTCATCTACGCCATCGAGGATCGCGTCTACGTGTCCTTGCAGTTCGGCGTATGCCCGCGCCTTGGGGACCTTTCGAAGATCCGGGATGGTCTCTGCCATGAAGGCTATTGAGCCGTGGCGAGCTCGGGCTGAAACGCTCCTGATTGACGTGTGGAGCCAAGCATTTCCTCTCGAGTCTCCAGCTGAGGCATCTCTGCATCCCAAAGCACGAGCCCGTGAATGCGCATGTCGGCTCCACGAAGATTGTCGACAGCGGTCTTGAGTCCTCCGACAGACGTGTGCGCGATGCGCGCACAGAGTATTACGTCGGGAGCGGGGATGATGCTGCTCGCGCTGCGTTGAACGTAGCTAGTGGGCGCGGTGATTATGATGAAGTCGTAGCGCCGTTGCATCCGCGCGAGCTCTTTCCGCACCTCCTCCACGACGTCCGGCTCGGCTGGCCCGGAGCGCCGAGTGCCGCTCGGAAGCACATCGAGTGGACGGTCCCGGCCGATTGTCGTCGGAACGATCGCCTCGGGCCAGGTCGCGGTTCCCGTAATGATTCCAGAAAGCCCTGGATCGGGTCGAATCCGCAAGACGCTCGCGACGCTGCAGGTTGTCGGATCAACGTCGACGAGAAGCGTGCTGCGCGCCTCGTACGCCGCCGACGCAGCCAGATTTGAAGCAACGGTCGCGACGATGCCGGGATCGTCACCCGTGATTGTGACGATCGGCACGCTTGCTTCCACCGAGGCGATATGCAGGTAGAGCGTTCGATAGCTCTCGGAGACCACATCGATCAGCGGCGGCGCTTCAACGTCCGCCTGACGGCGACTCCTCTCGACAACGACTTCGGGCGGCCTGATCACAGTGAGCACTCGTGATCCGGTGATTTGCTCCGCCTCGCGGGGGTCCGCGATGTGTGGACGCTTCAGCTCCGTTCCGAAGGACGCTGCGAACCCGACTGCAAGCGCCAGTACGACTGCCGCGGCAAGCATCGCCCAGGGAGGCGCGCCTACGTTCGCGAGCTCCCGCGCATGCGCGGCTTCGCGATCTATGCGAGTGTTTTTCTGTTTGATCTGATCTACCTGCTTCGCCGCGATCGCATAGTTCTGCTGCGCTGTAGCATGCTGGGCCAGGAGCGCGTTGGTGTCGACTGTTATCTTCGGCCTCTCGACGGGGGCCGGCACGGGGCGAATGAGAGCAAGCTTGCCCCTCACCTCACCCCTTTTCACGTCGGCTATTCCCTGAATTGCCCGGCCGATTGCCGTCGCTCGCGAGGTCAGCGACAGATAAACGGGATCCACTCCTCCGACCGCGCCAAATGCATTCCGCTCTCGCTCGATGTCCGCAAGCGAATCCAGCAACACCCGCACTCGGGGGTCAGCAGCTACCGCGGGCGACGCCGCAAGCGCTCGGTATGACGTGGGAAGGGGAGCGTTCTCTGCTCTGTCGATCAATCGATTGAGAGTCGCGAGCTCACCGTTCAGCGAATCTCGTTGCGCACGGACTGCTGGCGGAAAGGTATCGATTACCGGAACTACAACCGGCATTGCCGCCTGCCGAGCCGCGTTCAGCACCGAGTCGGTCGTGGTAACTTCGGCGAGATAGCCGTCTCTCGCGGCCACTGCCGGTGCTGAGTCAGTGCGTGCTTCAATTCTCGACGCTACTGCCAGCGCCTTCCGCGAAGCGTTTCTCGGCACGACGACGAACGCGATCAACGCGGCAATGAACACCACGCCACCGACGATCCCGAACACCACTACACGCCGCAGCGCGTTGCGCGCACGCGCCGCCATCCACAGGTAGGCAGAGCCTCCGCTCATCCGTGCAATGCTATGGACGTTCATGACTCAAAGATTCAACGAGTATCGCGGACGCGCGAGGGGCCGTTCGGTCTGGAATGCCCGACGGCGGAAAGCCAGCATCACAACTGTGTTTGTATCGCTGATACAATCTAAGCGCCGTTTTGAAGACTAGGGATCATGGACGGTAAAACGGCGGGAGCTTTCGCCCCCGCCGTTTTACCGATCAAGTCTGTTTTACTGAACGGTGATGACACCCTTCATGTTCAACGCTAGATGGGGCGTGCAGTGGTAAGGGTACTGTCCGGGCTTGATGTTCCCGAAGGAAACCGTCACCGACTCCCCAGGATTCATCTTCATGTTGCTCGACAGCTCGCCCATCTTGTCGGTGCCCATGTTCGCGTCCAGCTGGCCTTTCACATCGGCCGGGATCGTTGCCGGATCGAACGCGACGTTGTGTGGACCGCCGCCCACGACAACGAACTTGATGCCGTCGCCCTGCTTGACGGTGAGATTCGCCGGCTCGAAGCGATAGCCCTTCGCGTCGCCGAGCATTTTGACTTCGTGGATCTTTCCGGTAATCGGGGCCATTGTGCCCGCACCCGACGTAGTGGTGCTGGTCCCGGTCGTAGTAGTGGTCGACGCCGCGGTCGTATCGACCGCCACGTGTGTGGTGTCAGCAGGCTTCTTCTCTCCACCCGCACAAGCGCCCAGCGCAATGGCTCCAACTGCAACCGCGAATCCATAGAACCGCATCTTTTAAGGCCTCCAAAGCCGTACAGTAGTGCACTAACAAGGGTAGATTTTCTTGCTGCCAGAGATTGTGAATTTATTCACAAGCTCGCCGACCCGCAATCCTCGCGACACTTCTTCTCATGATCCGTGCCCTGACAGGCTTGCGCGCTCAATGATCGCAATTCCCGCGCTTGACTTGCGTGGCGGCGCCTGCGTCCAGCTCGCTGCCGGCTCTTATGACGAAGAGGTTATCCGCATCCCCGATCCCATCGGAGTTGCAGTCGCATGGAGACAGTACGGATTTCGCCATCTCCATGTCGTGGATCTCGATGGGGTGGCGAGACGCGGCAACAACGCTCCCGAGATCCAGGCGATCCTCGGCGCTACGGACGTAGAAGTGCAGGTTGGAGGCGGAATCAGGGACAGGGAGTCGATCCGTCAGTCGCTGAGCGACGGAGCCCAGCGTGTCGTGATCGGGACTCAGGCGCTGGAAGACCCGGACTGGCTGATAGAAATGAGCATCGACTTTCCTGGCTCGATCGTCGTTGCGGCCGACGTTCGCGACCGAAGGGTTCTCTCTCATGGCTGGACCCGCACCCAGCCGAAACTCGTGCTCGATCTGGTCGAAGAGCTCAACGGGCTCCCGCTCGCCGGAGTGCTAGTGACCGCGGTGCATATGGAGGAGGCAATGCGGGGCACGGACTTGCCGCTGATGGAAGATGTTGCCGAGGCCGCCGAATTTCCGGTCTTTGCATCCGGCGGGTTGGGAAGCGTTGGGGACCTTCGCGCCCTGGCGGACCGCGGAGTCGCAGCCGCCGTTATCGGAATGGCGCTTTACAACGGCGCGATGGATCCGTGGGCTGTAGCGCAGGAGTTCGCTGAATGACGGACTCACCGATCCACGGATCCTTCAGAACAAACTGATTGTTCGTGGATTCAGCTTCGAAGGGTCGCCGACGTACGCGAAACGAAATCCTTTCATGTACTTCCTCGCCACACGTTGAACGTCCTCGGGCGTTACGCTTTTCACCTCGTCCATGAAACGGTCAGCTTCTGTGTAATCGCCCCCGTACAGCTGCGATCTGGCGAGAAAATCCGCCTGAGCCGCGTTCGTCTCATTATCGAGGAAATATTCGGTGATGAATTGCTCTTCCAGCTGCTTCAATCCCGCTGGGTCGAGCATCCCCTGCTGAAGGTCGATGATCGCGGCGCGCATCAGTTTCAGCGTCGTATCGGGGGAGACCGTCGATACGGAAAGTCCGCCTGTGGTCGCGGCTCGATCGATAAAAGGCGCGTGGACGTCGTACGTGAGGCTCTGTCGCGCCCGAATCTCCGCGAACATCCGCCCCGTCAGCACCGAAGTCGCCACTCTCAGCGCCTGGTAATCTCTACCGCTTGCCAACGGCCCGCTGTAGTAGCCGAGGATGTAGTTGGTCGGAAGCTGGCGGCGCACGACTACTACCGCGGTCGACAGCTCTGGAATGCGGGGCGGGGGTGTCCACTTGTAGCTGCCACGAGGCAGCTGCCCAAATGATTGAGTCACGAGTCGCTCGATGTGCGCCCGGTCAACGTTGCCGACCACAACGAGCAGCATCCGCGATGTGACGAACTGGTTTCGGTGGTACTCGCGCAGAGACGCTGAATCGATGGCCTGAATCGAGCTTTCGTTTCCGACGACGGAAACGGCATACGGGTGCCCAACGTAGGTTATGCTATCCGCGAGATAGTCGGCCAACGCCTCCGGATCGTCTCTGCGTTGCCTGATTCCCGACAGGTACTGCGCCTTCACCAAATTGATTTCGGATTTGGCCAGCGCGGGGCGCATGATTCGATCGGCGAAAATCGCCCAGGTGGAATCGAACACCTCGGTGCTCGATCGGATGCCGAACATTGTCCAGTCGGCGCTCGGCGCCGTGACAATTTCGCTTCCCAGCCGCGACATCGCGCGACGTTGCGCATTCTTCGGGTAGCGCTGGGTTCCCCGATCGGAGACTTCCAGAAGGAATGGCTCGATGCCGGCGTTGGCATCCGTGAGTTGTCGTGCGCCCCCCAACAGATAGAGATTGGCCGCGACGACGTTGTTTGCATTGTTCTGCCGCAGGACTACGTGTACGCCGGCGACGTCGAAGCTCGTGGTGAGCGACGCCATTGCCAATGCGATCGAGAGCAGCATTAGCGTGTTCCCATCGTCATGAGGTCTTCCGGAGCGAGTTTCAGTGCCTGGCGCGCCTCGGGTGCGATGAGAACACCCGCGATGTGCGGCTTCCCGAGAATGTAGCGTCGCGCATATGCGCGGAGATCACCAATCGTCTGCTGTGCCATGTAGTCCACGTATCCCATGTAGTACTCGAGACTGGCGACACTCCACCAAAAGCCGAGCGTGTGCGCAAATCCGGAAGAGCGCTCGCGATCGAACGCCGATGTCACCGTGCGATGCGCCTTCACGGCCTCGAGCTCTTCGGACGTGAAATAGCCTGGGGTGTCGAACTTGGCGACTTCTCCATAAAGGGCCGCCAGCGCATCGCGAAGCTGCTCGGGCGATGTCTGCCCGCTGATCGTGATGGGGCCGGTGTGATTCAGTGTGTAGTAGTTGACGATGACTCCCTGCCACAACCCGCTGTCGACGAGTTTCTGTTGAAATTGTGAGCGAGGATCGTTGAGCACGTCCGAGAACACATCCGCCGCGTACGTAGACTTTGGATCGTCTCCGACGCTCGGTCCCTGCCATTGCACCTGAACGGTGACCGCGCTCACCGGAGCTTCGACCACGATGCCTTGGCTTTTCTGGAGAGGAGGAATCCCCGGTATGGGATCCGTAACGAAGGGATCCGCTCCCCGGCTCCACTGACCAAGCTCGCGTTCCGCCAGCGCGAAAACCGTCACCGGATTCACATCGCCCGCAACGATCAGAACGGAATTGTTCGGAACGTAGTACTTGTTCTGAATGACCCGCATCTTCTCCGGCGTTGTCGTCAGAATGATCTGCCGGTCTCCGATGGTGTTCTTGCGGCTGTAGTTGCCTGGGTAGAGCTGCGCCTTCATGTCGCGGTCGAGCGCGAAGAAGGGGAGTGATTCATTGCGATCGTACTCGCCGATTACGACTTGACGCTCCCGCTCCAGCTCGTCACGACGAAAAAGTGGAGCTCGTATTGCGCTCGCAACCAGCTGAATCGCGTCGCCCAGCTTCTCGGCCGGCACGGTCATGTAATAGTTGACGCGCTCCTCCTCGGTAGTGCCATTGAAGACAGCCCCGAGCTCCGAAGCGCGATCCCAGAACTGATTCACATCGGGGTACTTGGAGTTCGCCTTGAAGAACATGTGCTCGTACATGTGAGCGAGCCCTTCGTATTCGGGCGATTGCGTGAACGATCCGTTCTTTACGTCGATCTCGATCGTCGCTAACGGGACGCCATGATTCTCGACGACTATTACCTCGAGGCCGTTCGCGAGGACCTTGCGCTGAATGATCTTGTCGAGCTCCGCTCTCTGGCCCCGCGCCTGCATCGGAGCGAGCACGAGCGCGATGAGCACAAGAGTGGCGCAGTAGCGCAGGACACCTTTTCTTTCTGACATGTCAGATTCTGTGAAAGCCCGGTCGGACCTCTACGGGCAAATGATGACTCGAGTAGACGCGAAGAGGCTCAAGCGCAATGAGCCTCTTGCTCAATACACCACATTCAGGATCGGCGGTCCAGCCGACCTCTTTTACGATGCCACATCGGTCGAGGATCTGGCAGGGGCTGTCACCGCCGCTCGAGAGCTCGGGATCGAGTACTTCGTGCTTGGACTGGGTGCCAACATCCTCGTTGGCGACAAGGGATTCCGCGGACTCATCATCCGCAATACGTCGAGCCACCTCAAGTTCCTCGACGACGGGAAGCTCTGGGTCGAGAGTGGCACCGTCATGGCCAAGCTCATCCCGCAGGCGGTCGAGCGCGAGCTCTCAGGGCTGGAACACTACGTCGGAATCCCCAGCACGGTCGGCGGCGCCGTCTGGCAGAACTTGCACTTTCTCTCGCCGGCTCCGGAGCGCGAGAGGACGATGTTCATAGCCGAGGTCTTCGAGTCAGCCGAGTTGCTCACCCACGACGGAAAACGCAGGACCGTTGACCGGGACTACATGCAGTTCGGCTACGATACGAGCACTCTCCATAAGCAGCGGGACATCGCCCTCGCCGTCACCTTTCAGCTCGACCGAGGGGACAAGGCGGTGATGCATCGCATCATGCAGGAGAATCTGAGCTGGCGTGGAGGCAAGCATCCGTGGCTCGAATATCATCCCAGCGCAGGCTCGATTTTCAAGAAGATCGAGGGCGTGGGAGCCGGTCGCCTGATCGACCAGGTCGGATTGAAGGGTTTCAGGCAAGGAGATGCGCAGATCTCCCACATCCACGCGAACATCATGGTCAATCTCGGGAAGGCGACCGCCAGGGATGTCCGCGAGCTGATCACGCTGGCGCAAGGCAAGGTACGGGAGCGGTTCAGCCAGAATCTCGAGGTCGAAATCGGATTCATCGGCGAATTCTGAGCAGTCAGGTCGCTGACAACTGCTCTGCACGCTCAGTCGCCGCGGTCCACTTCTCGATCGCCGCATCGAGCTTCCGGCGCACTACGTCGAGCTCCTTGCCGGTGAGCAGTGATCGTTCGGTTCCTTCACGCGTGGTATAAAGCCCCGGATCCTCGAGGAGTGCAGTCAGTTCTTTGATCCTGCCTTCCAGCGCGGCGACCTCTTTTTCCGAATCTTCGACCTTTTGGCGTAGCTCCCGGAGCGCAACACGGTTGTCGTCTCCTTTTACCTCGCGCCTTCTGGTTGTCTTTCGCTCCTTGACTCGCCGAAGCGCTTCGTGCTCTGCCGCAGCAACGGATGCCGCGTGCTCGCGCTCGCGGCTCTGCTCTTCCCATTCCGCGAAGGAGCCAGGAAAGTCCGTCACGTGTTGATCGTGAAGAACCCACACTCTGGATGTCAGCGCTTCCAGCATGGCACGGTCGTGACTCACCAATAGGATCGTCCCCTCGTACTCTGCGAGAGCGTCCTCGAGCGCTTCTACCGACTCGATGTCCAGATGATTGGTCGGCTCGTCGAGCAGCAGAAAGTTGGCTCGTGTGAGCACCATCATCGCGAGCGCCACGCGCGCCCGCTCTCCGCCGGAAAGGGTATCGGCACGGCGTTGAGCTTCATCGCCCGAAAAACCGAATCGAGCCAGATGGCCCTGCACCTGTCTTCGTTCCCACTGCGGTCGCAGCTCGTTGATAACTTCATACAGCGTTTGGTTGATAGGCACCTGGGCCATGTCCTGCCGATAGTAGCTTGGCCGAACCGACCCCCCGATTCTCAACTCGCCAGAAGCTGGTTCGCGCTCACCAATCAACGCGCGAAGAAAGGTGGACTTCCCGCTTCCGTTTGGTCCCACGAAGCCAACGACTTCTCCGCGCTGAATCGTTGCGGTAAAGCCCTTGATTAGCGTCCGGCCTTCGACGGCAAGCGTGACATCGCGCGCGATCGCGACCTGATCTCCACCTCGCTCGTTTACCTCGAGCCTGAGCCCCATGGAACCGCCTTCGTCGGCAGTCGGGCCACTCAGTCTGACCGTTCTGTTCAGGCGCTTTCGCCGGCCCTTTGCTTGTTTTGTGTTCTGACCGGCAATGTTGCGCCGGATGTAATCCTCTTCTTCGGCGATCACCTTGCGCTGTTTCTCGAACGCGCGCTCCTGACTCAGTCTCCGCTCCGCCCGTTGAATCACGAAGGCCTCATAGCCGCCGGTATACGCGACCGCGCTTCCTCCTTCCAGATGGAGAACATGATCGGCCACATTGGCCAGAAACGCGCGGTCGTGACTGATCAAGAGGAGTGTTTTCTCCGTACCTCGCAGGTACTCCTCCAGCCATCGCGTCGTCTCGAGATCAAGGTGATTCGTCGGCTCGTCAAGAAGCAGGACATCGGCAGCACTTACCAATTGTCGGGCGAGCCCGAGTCTGCCGCGCTCTCCACCACTCAATTGCTCGAGCGGCTGCGTTCGAGCTTTCTCCGCGTCAAAGCCGAGGCCCTGCAGTACTGCGTCCACTCGGGGAGCGAAGGTGTATCCGCCTTCCCGATCAAACCGCTCCAGATCCCGATCGTACCTGGCGAGCAGCTGCGGTGTCGCGGCTTCACCGACCGTTGCCAGCACATTCGCCTGTTCCGACAGCGAGTGCTCGAGCGCGAGGAGGTCCGCGAACTCTCCTGCTCCTGCTTCCCACACGGTTCGCGCCCCGCCGAAATCACGGTGCTGTTCCAGAAGCGCCAGACGGATGCCGGGCTCACGGGTAATCGCGCCTTCAGTCGGTTGTTGTGATCCCGTGATCAGCCGGAAGAGCGTTGTCTTTCCGCTTCCGTTCCTGCCGAGGATCGCCCAACGCTCTCCCTGCCCGACGGTGAACGTTATTCCCTGAAATATTCTCGACGCGCCGAATTCGACGCCGACATTCGAGACCGATATCTGGGTCAAGTGTGCAAAACACTCGAGCACGCTGCGAGACACCGCTCGACGGACTCCACAGTGTGATCACCCATGTGTCCGATGCGAAAGGTCGAACCCTTGAGTTTGCCGTACCCACTTCCAACAACGATCCCGCGCTTGGCCACCGCGGCCGTGAAATTCTCGGCGGGAAGATCAGATGGAAGCCTGATCGCCGATACCGTTGGCGATTGTGATCCGAGCGGGGCGATGTTGCCCAATTTCTTCCCGGTTTCGTCGCTGATTTTTGTTATCCATTCCTGGGTTCGGGCCGCCATTGCCTTGTGTCGGGTCCATCGAGCTTCGATTCCTTCCGCCTTGATCGACTGGAGCTGGACTTCGAGCGCATAGAGGAGCGAGAGTGCGGGCGTGCTCGGTGTCTGATTCCGGCGAGCGTAGGCATCGAGCTCGACCAAGTCGAAGTAGACGCCGCGTTGGTGCGTTCCGTTTGCCTGATCTACGAAGGCCGGTGAAGCGACCGCGAAGGAAAGTCCGGGCGGTAGAGCCAGAGCCTTTTGCGATCCGGTCAATGCGTAGTCGAGATTCCATTCGTCAAAGCGCAGCTCCGCTCCCGCGAGCCCGCTCACGCTGTCAACGAGACAGACAATGCCACGACGGTGGGCGCAGTCCGAGATCGCGTGAACGTCATTGAGCGCGCCCGTAGATGTTTCGGAATGGGCTACCGTGATAGCGCTGTATTTCCGTATCGACAGCCTTTCATCGAGCTGTGGAACGGTGTGAATCTGTCCCCACGCAACGTCGTACCGATCGACATCCCGCCCGCACATCGAGGCGATGTGGGCAAAGCGTTCCGAGAACGCTCCGTTCACCAGACAGAGAATTCGTCCGGGAGGCGCGCAGCGAATGCCGGCTTCCATCATGCCCGTCGCTGAGGAAGAGCTGATGTAGACGGGACGTTCCGTTTTGAAAACGGGACGAAGCCCTTGTTGAAGCCGCTCAAACAGATTTTCGAATTCGGCCCCGCGATGAGGAATCATCGGCTGCATCATGGCGGCCATGACCTCTTCGCGGACCTCGGTAGGTCCCGGTAGAAAGAACGTCCCAAAAGGCTTTGTCGTACTCATGCCAGTACCAGATCTCTCAGTTGGTCAAAATTCTCTATGACGTAGTCTGCGCGCTCTATCACCGCTTCGCGTCTCGTGAAGCCGGTGAACG
>JBBQWD010000035.1:0-10711 GCA_038210945.1 Gemmatimonadales bacterium | reverse complement strand
GCCGTCGATCATGGACAGCAAACGCCGCCGCCCTTCACGCTCGTCCTCAACCGGCCAGCGGCGCTTCGCCGCATGCTGCTCCCGCCGAACGAGCTGACGATCGTGGAAGCTTTCATCGGGGGCGATGTCGACATCGATGGTAGCATGGAGGCGGCTTCCAACCTCTCGGAGGCGATCGGAGACCGGCTTCGTTCACCGCTTGCCGTCGCGCGATTGGTCGGACTCGTCCTTGGCCTTCCCGGCGATGCGGATGACGATCTCGCCGCCGTCAGGTTCCCGGAGCAGGCGCGGAAACTCGGCCCGCGCCACACTCCAGTGCGCGACGCTGCGGCCATCCATTACCACTACGACGTCGGCAACAGCTTCTACAAGCTGTGGCTCGATCAGCGGATGGTTTATTCGTGCGCGTACTTCCGGTCTGCCGACGATTCACTGGATACGGCGCAGGAAGCGAAGCTCGATCTCATCTGCCGCAAGCTGCGGCTAAAGCCAGGTGAGCGCTTGCTGGACATCGGTTGCGGATGGGGCGGGTTGATCATGCACTCGGCAAAGCACTATGGCGTCGATGCGACCGGAATCACGCTGAGCGAGAATCAGGCTACGCTCGCGAAGGAGCGAATCGAAGCAGCAGGACTCGGAAACCGCTGCCGAGTGGCGATCCGCGACTATCGCACCCTCAACGCCGGCGACGGGTATGACAAGATCTCGAGTGTTGGAATGATCGAGCACGTCGGAGCCAGCCACCTGTCGGTGTACTTCGCTTCGGCGTTCCGCGCGCTCAAGCCGGGCGGGCTGTTCATGAATCACGGCATCGTGAGTCTTTCGGAGCCGCGCCCGCGCCCGTTGGGCGAGAGAATCTTCCGCAAATTCTGGAGAGCCGACGCATTCATCGACACCTACGTCTTTCCGGACGGCAAGCTCACAGCCGCGCATAATTTGATCGCGGCCGCGGAGGGCGCGGGCTTCGAAGTGCGGGACGTCGAGAGTCTGCGCGAGCATTACGCGATGACGCTTCGTCACTGGGTCCGCGCGCTCGAAGAAAAGACTACCGAGGCAACTGAGCTGGTCGGGGAGCATCATTTCCGGATCTGGCGCCTCTACATGGCCGCGTCCGCGAACGCGTTTACCAGCGCCGCCATCAACATCATCCAGACGCTGCTGGCGAAGCCCGACAGGAATGGGCATTCGAATATTCCGCTGACCCGGGAAGACCTCTACGCCGGGGCGTAACTCACCAAAGCTGCCCCGGAGTTAGATTGAAGAGGACAATCCGTACCGGAGCGCTGCATGGCGGTCAAAGTTGTTGCGAAGCCAGATCGTAGATACCTCCAGGACCGCGATGGACAGTTCCGTCCAATCGAGAACCTAAGCATCACCGCTTCCACACCGGTCTATCCGGCCGTCCTCCACAAGACGCGACGGACGATGATCCTCGCCGACGACCGCGCACACGCCGTCGTTGCGCTCGAAAAAGAAATGCTCGTTACGCGAAACTCCGACTTGTCCGCCGTGCTGATCGCGTACCAGGAGCCGACCGCCGCTACCTGGAAGGCCCTCGAGGAGCACATGGAGACGGAACGCTCAATGGCCGAAACGGCCAGGGAAGCGAAGAGCAAAGCCCTGCTCGACCGAAAGAAGAAGGTCGTCGAAATACTTTAAGCAATGCTGGGCAGAAATCGCGCTCTGGTTGTTCTGGCGTCCGGGGCGGCGCTCTTCTCGTGTGCGTCTCCACCATCGCCGCCTCCTCCTCCACCAAAGCCCGTAGTCGTCGGTCCGCCGACGGACACGGCGAGAGTCCCGCTGACGGATCTGCTCGCGCAGACGTATTACGGGTACCCCGGTGGTCTTTATCCAGGGGGACTCAATCAGGCGCCAGCTGATCACGATTCCGCGGCGCGCGCGTGGCGAAACAAGATCCAGCCGCTAGATGTGAATGGCGACGAAAGTCCGTTCGGGAAGTTCGTGCTGATCTCGATTGGAATGTCCAACACCACTCAGGAATGGTGCTCGCAGAGCTCGGGACCGCCGTGCGCACCGTGGTCGTTCATGGGGAAAGCGGCGGCGGATCCAAGCGTGAACCACTACACGCTGGTGGTCGTGAATGGAGCCGCGGATGGCCAGGACGCGCCCGAGTGGACTTCGGCGACCTCGCCAAACTACGATCGAATCAAGACTGGGCGTCTCGCGCCGCTGGGACTCAGCGAGAACCAGGTGCAGGCAGTGTGGATGAAGCTGCAGGATCCGAGGCCTTCGGTTTCACTGCCGGCCGACAGCGCCGACGCGAAAGTCCTTCTTACGAATCTGGGTCTGGTTTTGCGCGCGCTCCGGGTTCGCTACCCGTATCTGCGGATCGTTTTTCTCTCGAGTCGCACCTATGGCGGATATGCGACGACCGATCTGAATCCCGAGCCCTACGCGTACGAAAGCGGATTCGCGGTGAAGTGGGCGATCGAGTCGCAGATCAACGAGATGCGGGGACAGCCGTGGGTCCAGCGCGCCGGCACTCTCAACTACGCGAAAAAGTTGGCGCCCCTGATCGTCTGGGGACCGTATCTCTGGGCGAATGGAAGCACGCACCGCTCTGACGGCTTCTCCTGGAACCGCGAGGATTTCGAGGAAGATGGAACGCATCCTTCGCAGAGTGGCGAGACAAAGGTCGCGGGCATGCTGATCGACTTCTTCAAGAACTCGCCCTACGCGAAGTGCTGGTTCGTGGTGAACCAGTATTGTCTATGAAGCACACTGTGAGTTGTGCACTGGCGGAGTTATCCTAAGAGTACGTATAAATCAGGTCGAATCCGTCACCTGACAATAAGGGCCGCATATGCCGTTGATCGAAATCGAAGCTCTCCCCAATGATGCGCGCGCCTGGGTATTTGGCGCCGACAAGACAATCGAAGCGCCAGCGTCCACGATCCTGTTACGCGAAGTCGACGGTTTCTTGTCCCGCTGGAACGCGCACGGTGCGCCACTCAGAGTCGGTCGAGACTGGAAGTACGGGCGATTCCTCACGGTCGCAGTGGACCAATCGACGGCGGGTGCGTCCGGCTGCTCGATCGACGGGCTCTTCCGATCCCTCAAGGCGCTAGAGCCAAAGCTCGGGGCCAGCCTGCTGGCGAGTGGTCTCGTTTTTTACCGGGATGCCGACGGTACCATCCGGTCTGTTGACCGCGACGCGTTTACCAACCTTGGCGCCGAGGGGAAAATCCAACCCGGCACACACGTGTTCGACCCAAGCGTCACGACGCTCGGCGAATGGCGGGCGCGCTTCGAGCTCGAAGCAGCGCAATCGTGGCACTCCGGATTACTGGGCGACAAACAGCCGGCGTGAAGACCCACACCGCTTATCTCACTTTCAACACGAAGAAGCGGCACGAGATCATCGACATCACCGAAGAAGTCGAGAAGTGCCGTGAAGCCGCCGGAATCAACGACGGAATGATACTGGTGTCGGCGATGCACATCTCAGCGTCCGTCTTCGTGAACGACCATGAGCCAGGTCTATGGAAAGACATTCTCGATTGGCTCGAGAGTCGAATCGCGCCGTGGTCACCCGATGAATACCGGCACAACAGCGGCACCGGCGAGGACAACGCGGCCGCACACCTTCGCTCGTTGACGATCGGGCACGAAGTGATCGTGCCGGTGACCAAGGGGAAACTGGACTTCGGCCCGTGGCAGCGCGTGTTCTATGGAGAGTGGGACGGTCAGCGCCCCAAGCGGGTCCTGCTCAAGGCGATGGGGGAATAGCCTCCGTCTGCTTGACCGCCTCGTCGGCGCCGATGAATCCGATCTTGCTGTGGGTGCCGTCGCAAAATGGTTTGACCACCGAGCCACCGCAGCGGCACAGCGAGATCCATGAGTCGCCTTCCGGAGTCGTCTTCCGTCTTCCTTCAGGAATGAGAACCGGATTTCCATCGTGATCGACGAGCTTCACATCGCCGCGCACTCTATAGGGACCGTTCTTGCGAATCTCGATCGTGACGTCTGCCATTTGGGAACCTTGGGGTCTGGGGCGACCAGGCGATCGCCGATGAAACACCGCCGGTGAGGTACCGCTTCAATCACAAGTTACATCTTAACACTGCTCAGCAGCATGTCGTGACTCCACTGGTCGGCGAAGCCATTTTGCCTGAGCACCGTTGCGATCTGGCCCCAATGGCGGATGTCGTGCAAAAAAATGTTCGACGCGATCTTGTATTTGCTCGCCGAGACAAGTCCGGCGGTCAGGGTCTGAAAGGTGAGAACTCTGTCGAGCTCGGCCTCGGGTGCCGTAGTCAGGAAGTGCACCAATTGAGCGCGAGCGTTGTCGCCGAGCTCGAAGACGTCTTCGACTGAAGTCTGCCGAAACCCCTCCCACGACGTCACTTCCTGATCGAGAAGTCGCTGTGTGTAGCGGAGCTCGACTGCGAAGACGTGTAGCACGACTCCGCCGATCGTCGCCATCCGCCCAGTCGCAAACGGCACGGCCCAGGCTTTTGGGCGCTCGACGAACCAGTCGTGCCAGCGATGGTGCTCCGTCGAACTAAGCTCGAGGAGTGTCTCGTACCTCAGCGCGCAACGATCGCCGGCGCTCACACCCGGAAGTAGTCGCCGCGCCAATCCTTGATCGCGCGCTTGATCTCGCCCGGCGATTTCAGCTCGCCGCTAAGGGCGCGGCGCGTAATATCCGGCACCTCATTGTCAGGAGCGAATCGGATCGCGATCAGCTGCCTTTCGGTCAATTCACCAATTCGCCCGCGCATATCCACCGGCAGCAAACGCTCGAGTCGGGTGCGCTCCTCGAGGCGGATAATCCGATCCTGCGCCCGGAGCGGCATGAATCGCGACACGGAGATGCCGATCGCCAGCGCGATGGCTACGAGAACGGCCCAGGCATTGATGAGTCGCGGGTCCTTCCAGAACTGCATGGCCACGACGAACATGTTGATCAGAAGCACCGGAAGCGCGAAGAAGTGGAATGCCGGGATGAAGCGCCGGTGAGAAGAAAAAGTCTGTGTCTGGTCCGCCATCATTGCTCCTTGTTGTTGTGCGTCGTCAGCGCGAAGAACATAGCGGTCGCCGAGGCTCCAGGCTATGCGGTCTGGGCATCAGCCTCTCGCGCGTAGCGCTTGAGTCTCGTTACCATCGCGTTGAGGCCCGGCTCGCGCGCGCCGAGTCCGATGCTTTCCATGAGAATGCGAACGAAATCCTGGGGAATTCCGAGAGTCGTCGACGGGGGCTGACCGTTGACGGCCGCGAAGATGATGGCGAGAACGGCGGCGATCGTAGGCGACTGACGCACGTTGAGATCGGCGTAGAAGGAGAGCTTTCCGTCCCGCATTTCGGGGATGATGTCGACCCGCGTCATGCACTCCGGGATCGTAAACGCGCCACGATCGAGATCCTTGAAGCGCTCCGGCAACGGCTCGAGCCTCTTCGAGTACTGGACGAGCGCCTGCATTTTCTCCTCACGCCCCATCGATCTGAACAGCTTGAGCACACGATCGATTGACGGGGGAATGCTCGAGGTGTCATGAGCGTTCTCCATGACGGCAATCTAATTAATTAGCTTTCGCCATCGGATCATCAATCGCAAATGGAGACGTGATGCCAACAAGAAAAGCGACTGCGACCTGGGAAGGCGGGCTCAAGGGCGGAAAAGGAAGCTTTAAGGGCGAGAGCGGAGCGATCGCCGGCCAGTACAATTTCAGCTCGCGCTTTGAGAGCGGGGCCGGGTCAAATCCCGAAGAGCTGCTCGCCGCGGCAGAGGCGGCGTGCTTCAGCATGGCATTGAGCGGGGCACTCGAGAAGAACGGCACTCCGCCAACGAAAGTCGAGACGACAGCCGCGTGCACCGTTCAAGCGGTTCCGGGTGGGTTCGGCATCACGACGATGAAGCTCAACGTGCAGGCGACCGTTCCCAACATCGACAAGAACAAGTTCGATCAGATCGCCAAGGAGACAAAAGAAGGATGTCCGGTTTCCAAGGCGCTCAAGGGAAACGTGGATATCCAGCTCGAGGCGAGACTCGTCTAACGCGAGTAGTTCCTGATCTTGCTCTTGAGCAGCTCGCCGTTGGAGAAGATGATCTGCTCGCCCGATTCGCTGCGCAGGCGAGTGGTCTTCAGCCCAATGTGCTCGACTTTGCCTCGATAGTTCTCGACGGAAATCGAGTCACCAACGACGAACGGCTTGTCGACGACGATCGAGATCGCGGCGAACAGGTCGCCGAGGATGTTCTGTACCGCGAGCGCGATCGCGAGTCCGCCGATGCCGAGACCGGTGAGGAGGGGCCTGATCTGAATGTGGAGCGCCGAAAGAGCGGCGAGGCCGAGGGCGATCCAAATGAAGAGGCGCGCTACTACTCCAAGCGCCTTGAACGTCGTGACGCTGCTTCCATCCGTTACATGGAGCTGGACTGCTCTCTGGAGGTAGTAGCTGATGATGATATTCGTCCAGATCACGCCCTGCATGAATAGCGCGAGGATCGTGGCGATCGTGGACAACGATAGCTCAGGAAGTTCCGGCTCTGGTACGTGCATCAGGCGCGGAAGAAACGCGGCGATGAGCGCGAGGAGCAGGAAGAAAGATCCTCGGAGGAGCTTGACCGCCAGGCTGTTTTTCATTGGCTAATAATGTACGGCCTCGGCGTATGGACCGGGGCTATCAGGCTGCCGAGGTTGCAGCTCCCTGCTTCGATTCTGTGAATGTCATCTCTGCGGTACTGCTAAACGCCGCGAGGTCATCACATGCGTCACAGTTATGGCAACCCCAGTCGGTCTCTACTTCTTCACCGAAATGCTCGAGGATGTAGCGGGTCCGGCACTGTGTCGTTTGACAGAACTGGATCATCGTGCGGAGCTTCTCCTGATCCATCGCCCGCCGCTCCTCGTAGTCCTGCAGGTCCGCGCTCAGATCGACGGCGGTGAGATTCTCTCCGAGCCGCTCCCATTTTCCGCCGCGGTGCTCCCGCACGAGGCCGTGACGCTTCAATAAAGCGAAGACGATCTTCGCCTTACGTGAGGGGATCCCCGTCAGCTCCACGATGTCATCGAGGAGGACGGGCGTCTTGAGCGGATACTTCTCCAGAGCCAGTGCGACCTGCGCCGCTTCCTGCACCTCCGGATATTTTCCGCCGAGGAAATACGACTGTATCCGCTTGTCCTCGACTCTGTACAACACCCGGCACACCGCGGGCTCGCCGTCCCGCCCCGCTCGTCCCGCCTCCTGGTAGTACGCTTCGATCGATCCTGGAAAGTGGTAGTGGATAACCCAGCGTAGATCTTGTTTGTCGATGCCGAGCCCGAACGCATTGGTGGCGATGATTGCCTTGAGATCGCCGGCCATGAAGCGGTTCTGGACATCCTTTCGGTCAGCCGCCGGGCGCTTCCCGTGATAGAGGCCGATGCTGAATTCCTCCGCCAGCATCTCATACAGTCGTTCCGCTTCTTTGACCGTCGCGACGTAGATGACGCCCGATCCATCGAACTCGCGCAGCGCGTGCCGCACGATCGTGTCTTTGATCTGGTCGTTGACGGTGCGTATCACTTCGAACCGGAGATTGGGTCGGGCGAATCCGGTGATCGTGATGTGCGGATCGACCATCCCGAGCTGGCGAATGATGTCCGCCTGCACGTGCGCGGTTGCAGTTGCGGTGAGCGCGAGTACCGGAGGGCGTCCGAGACGCTTGGCGATTCCGCCGAGCGAGAGATAGTCGGGTCGGAAGTCGTGGCCCCACTGACTGACGCAATGCGCCTCGTCGACGACGAACAGGCTGATCGGCCTGGACAGAAGGTGCTCGAAGAATGCGCGATCCTTGAACCGCTCCGGTGTGAGGTACAGCATCTCCCCTTCACCCTCGGCGATCTGCCGGTGCGCTTCACGCGTTTCAGATGTGGACAGGTGCGAGTGCATCGCCACTGAGCTGACGCCCTGCGCGGAGAGCTTGTCGTGCTGGTCCTTCATCAGGGCGATGAGTGGACTCACGACTACGGTGAGACCCGGCATCAGAACGGCCGGAAGCTGAAAGATCAGCGACTTGCCGCTGCCCGTGGGCATTACGACGAGCGCATCTTTGCCGGAGAGAACAGCGGCGATCGGCTCCCATTGTCCCGGCCGGAAATCGCGGTGGCCAAAGCGCTCGGAGAGCAGCTTACGGGCTGCTTGTTTGGTTATTGGTTCAGACACTCTGCCGGATATAGGCACAAAGTATTCCGGCATTCAGCGTTTCCCGTATGTCCGGGTGGGAACACCACTTACGTGAGCGAGTCAAGCGACTTAACCTGAGCGAGCATGCCCGATTCTCCTCAATCAGCCAGCTCTCCGCGATACGAGCTATTCGCATCCACGGCTCCGGGACTCGAATCGATCGCGGCGGGCGAGCTCAAGAGTTTGGGTGCGCGCGGGCGCCAGGAAACGGGAGGAGTTGCTTTCGCCGGTGATCTCGGTCGGCTGTACGAGGCGAATCTCTGTCTCCGGACGGCGAGCCGAGTCGTCGTGAGGCTTGGGGAATTTCACGCCAGCACGTTTTACGAGCTGGAGCGTCGCGCCAAAAAATTGCCGTGGACGGATTTTCTCCCCGCGAACGGACCGGTGCGACTGCGCGTCACGTGTCGGAAATCAAAGCTCTATCATTCCGACGCAGTCGCCGAGCGGGTGTTGGCGGCGATCTCGGAGTCGGCGTCGCGTCCTATTCAATTCGGTAGTGCAAGCATCAACGACGAACGGGGTTACGCGGAGCACGCGGACGAAGCGGAAGACGCGGAAGATGGAAATGGTGGACCTGGAATCGAGACAGAGGACGTACAACTTTTCATCGTCCGCATCGTTCACGACGAAGTAGAGATCAGTGCGGACAGCTCGGGTGAGCTGCTCCACCGGCGCGGTTACAGGAAGGAAGTTGCGAAGGCGCCGCTGCGTGAAACGCTCGCGGCGGCCATGATCCTCGCGAGCGGGTGGCGAAAGGGCGAGCCGCTTCTGGATCCCATGTGCGGATCGGGGACAATCCCAATCGAGGCGGCGCTTCTTGCGCGCGGGATCGCACCTGGCTTGCAGCGCAAATTTCAGTTCATGAACTGGCCGACGTTCGATGAAGGTCTCTGGAACGAAAGGCTCGAGAAGGCGCGGAGCTCGATTACGCACTCGGCCGAGATAATTCGTGGGAGCGATCGCGATGCGGGCGCCATCCAGGCGGCGGTGCGAAACGCAGAGAGGGCTGGCATGGCGAACACAATCGAATTCTCGACCCAAGCGGTGTCCGGCTCTATCGCGCAGCTCGAGGACGTTGCAAAAGGCACCGGCTGGATTCTTACCAATCCGCCCTACGGGGTTAGAATGGGAGAGAGCGATGATCTCCGAAACCTCTACGCTCGGCTGGGTACGGAATTGAGAACCAAGCAAGGATGGCGAGCGGGCATTCTCACGTCCGATGCGGCGCTAATCCGGCAGACTCGGCTGTCTCTCGTGCCGAGGTTCAGTACCAGCAACGGCGGAATTCGGGTGAGCTTCCTGGTAAGCGAAAAGCCCGGAAAGAGTGTGATCCTTCCAGAGAGTGTCGGTGTACAAGGTGGTGCTGGTGAACCCTGAACCAAACGGCACACAGTTAGGTAAATACCTAACAGGGACTCTCGTATCGATCAATCTTTCGAACGGGGGAGTACCAAAAAGGCGCGTTGATGACGCGAGAGTGTCTCGTTTAGGGCTTCTAAACGACACCCAGAATGACAAAAAGCACCACGGTGGACCGGAGAAAGCCGTTTGCGTGTATTCTCTGGAAAGGATCCGTGCCCTCCAGAGTGAGGGCCACCCGATCGACGTGGGAACGGCGGGCGAGAACGTCACGGTGGAAGGAATCGACTGGGATCTGGTTGTGCCGGGAACGCGGATTAGCCTCGGCGAGGAGGTCCTGCTCGAGGTAACCGACTACACGAACCCCTGCAAAACGATCAGGGAGTCGTTCATCGACGGCCAGTTCGTTCGGATCTCACAGAAGCTCCATCCGGGATGGAGTCGGGTTTACACGCGAGTGCTTTCGGAGGGTGAGATCAGCTCCGGCGACCCCGTTTCGGTGAGCCCACCGTCGGCGTAACCGCCCGATAAACATGGGGTTCGGGGCTGTCCCCAGAACGGTCCCACTTTTGAATGGTAGAGTACATCCCTCCCCGAGGCCTGGCCACGGGTTGATACGGGATTCTGAGGCCCGCCGCAGGGCTCGAGCAGTCACATAAGGAGTTTAGTCGTGGAAATCGGCGACAATATCGAAGTCGAAGAGGTGGAGTCGGACGAAGATTCGACCCGCCCCCCTACAGCTGCAGGCTCGCGACGAAAGAACAACCGAGCGACAGCAAAAGGCCGGAACGGAAAACGAAATGGGAATGGAAACGGTCGCGATGACGGCGAGCGAGAGGTAGCTCCTCTGGGCTCCGGCGGCATAATTCGCGAGAGCGATCTTCGCCGGCTGCTTGCCGCGATGCGCGAGATGAAGGAAGGCGACTTCAACGTCCGACTTCCAGTTTCCGACCTCCCTTTGCTCGCTGACATCGCCGACGAGTTCAACGGTATTGCCAAGCTCAACACGCGCTTCTGCGAGGAGATGACGCGCGTGAGCAAGACGATCGGCCGCCAGGGCCAGATGAACGACCGCGCCTCGATTGGTCCTGTAACCGGTGGATGGCGGTCGACTGTCGAGTCGGTCAATACGCTCATCACCGATCTCGCCTCACCGACGACC
>JBBQWD010000034.1:0-10835 GCA_038210945.1 Gemmatimonadales bacterium | reverse complement strand
CCTCCGCTTCCCCCGAATCGATGAGCGGCACGATATGCGGGTGCGAGAGCTGCGCGGCAATCCCGATCTCGCGCAGAAACCGCTCGGCCCCAACCGACGCGGAGAATTCCTGTCTCAGGATCTTGATCGCGACTTTGCGCTTGTGCTTCCGCTCCTCCGCCAGATGGACTGTTGCCATGCCGCCGTGGCCGAGGAGACGCTCGATCGTGTAGCGATCGGAGAGGGAATTGGTGAGAGAGGCGAGCGCGTCGCTCATCCTCGGAATATAGCCCGCGACCGGGCGGCCGGTCCTAGCTCCGCATCGATGGTATGGGCTTAGCGCTCATCGATCGAAAAGTAGGCCCCTGCCGAGCGGATTCCCCATACCGAGAGGCCGGCCGTGATGACAAAGGCGACCCCCGAGACCCAAATGGGAATGAAAAATCCATCTACCCGCACGGGCCAACCCAGCAACGCCCGCGTCAACTGAGCGAGAGCGATGATGGCGAAGACAAATCCGGAGACGAGTCCGTAACTACGCATCGGTGGTTCCTCCTCGAATTGCGGTGGCTTGCTCAGGTCCCCGCAGCGACTTTGAGAATGCTATTCCCGGATATGATGTAGAGCTCACCGGCGAAGTCGATGCCAAAGGACGGGACGTTTCCCAACGTGAGCCCCCAGTCCTTCTGGTCCACCGCGGCGCCGTTCTCGTACCTGAAGCTGCGCAGAAAACCGGCGCAGTAATCCGAGTAGAAGTAGTGCCCGCGAATCCCGGGGATGGCGCTGCCGCGGTAGACGTACCCTCCCGTGACCGAGCACGTGCCGGCGACGTGGGTGGCGTAGTCGATCAGTGGCAGCGTGAGGCCGGTCTGCGTGCAGCTCGTAGCGTTGTAACAGCTCAAGCCTTCCATGATGCTCCAGCCGTAGTTGACGCCCGCCCGCGACGCATCGACGACACTGACTTCTTCGTGAGCGTTCTGGCCGACGTCGGCGATGTAAAGGAGATTGGTCGCCGCGTCGAACGTGTAGCGCCAGGGATTCCTCAAGCCCTTCGCCCAGATCTCACCGCGCTTGTTCCCCTGACCCGCGTACGGATTGCTCGTGGGAATCGTGTACGGATCTCCGCTGACGTCGAGCCGCAACAGCGAGCCGAGCAGCGCGTTCTGATTCTGTCCCGTCTGATAAGGATCTCCGCCTCCGCCGCCGTCACCAAAGCCGGCGTACAGCATCCCGTCGAGCCCGAAGCTCACCAGCCCGCCGTTGTGATTCGACTGCAGCGAATGCGCAGTCGTGATTATCAGCTTCGCTGAGGTGGCATCGGCGAGCTCCGGATTAGTTGCCATCGTCGTGTACCGCTCGACGACGATATCTCCAGTGGCAATCGCGCCGCTCGCCTGCGCCGTGTAGTACACATAAAAGAAGTGATTCGTCGCGTACGACGGGTGGAACGCCACGCTCAGGAATCCGCGCTCGCCACCGCTCGCGACTTTGGTCGTGATGTTGAGGAACGGCGTCGCCTGCACCACGCCGTTCCGGATCACGCGAATGGTGCCCGCCTGCTCGACGACGAATATCCGTCCGTCATTGAGCGGCTGCGTCATGAACACCGGGCTCGTGAGTCCCGTCGTAACGAACGGATCAGCCTTGAGAGTGAGACCGGGCGGCAGAGTTCCATCGCCGGGAGCGGTCGAGTCATGACAGCCGGCAATCGCGATCGCCACCACGCTCGAGCACAACGCACGCTTGATCGATCTCATCCGCACACTCCACAAGAGAGGAATCGGTTGGCTTATATTTCTCGGCCAATGATCCGCGCAACTCACATGCCCCGAATCGTCCGCAAAGAACGCCCCCACCGCGATCTGCTCCAGATTCCCGATTTCTCGGCCAAGGAAATCGACAACCTCTTCGCGCTCGCGGAGAAGATGCGCGCCGGCAGATACAGGAAGAAGCCGCTCGCCGGAAAATCGCTGGCGATGATCTTCATGAAGTCGTCCACGCGCACCCGCGTCTCCTTCGAGGTCGGCGCCTGGCAGCTCGGCGGACACGCGCTCTTTCTCTCGCCGCGCGACGTGCAGCTCGGACGCGGCGAGCCGATCGCCGACACCGCGCGCGTTCTGTCGCGCTACGTCGACGGCATCATGATCAGGACTTTTGCGCACGCGGAGATCGAGGAGCTCGCGCGCTACGCCGACGTGCCGATCATCAACGGACTCACCGACCTCGTGCACCCGTGTCAGGTGCTTGCCGACGTCCTCACCGTCAAGCAGCACCTCGGCGGCTACAAGGGCAAGCGCATCGCCTGGATCGGCGACGGCAACAACATGGCGAACTCGTGGATCAACGCAGCCTACGTGCTGGGCTTCGAGCTCACGCTCGCGTGCCCCGAAGGCTACGACCCCAACCCGATGATTCTGCAGCGCGCGCAGTCCAAGGCGAAGGTGACCGTCGTGCGCGACCCGGCCGAGGCGGCCAACAAGGCCGACGTGATCAACACGGACGTCTGGGCATCGATGGGACAGGAGGAAGAGCAGGCGATCCGTGAGAAGGCGTTCAAGGGATTCCACGTCGACGCAGCCCTCATGAAGCGCGCAAAGGAGGACGCCATCTTCCTCCACTGCCTGCCCGCCCACAGGGGCGAGGAAGTGGCGGCCGAGGTGATCGATGGACCCCAGAGCAGGGTGTGGGACGAGGCCGAAAACCGGCTGCACATCCAGAAGGCCATCATGGCGACTTTGATGGGTGGGGAAAGGCTCTAGAGCGACCCAGGCCGGTCACAAAACTGTCTTTCAGAATGGGTCTGTGAGAGTGGGTTAAGCGCCTCCAAGTGGCCGTAACACCTGTTGAGCTTTGGTCCGGTGGTCGTCTTATACGTAACCCTCCACATGAGAGTTACGATGCGCCGTTCCACCAGCCTTTCAGCGTACTTCAGCCTTCTTAGAGCGGGTTCCGCCAGCGCCCTGGTTCTGGCGATTGCCCTCTCTTGCTCCGATGCCACCTCCCCGAATGGGGACGCCGGCCCGGCGCTGAAGTACATCGAGATCCTGGTTCCCGACTCCATCAAGAACGCGCTCGGCGTCCCCTCGAACGGACTGGGGAATGTCGTGGTGGGAAGCAGCAAGTCGATCAACGCACCGCTTTCGGCCAGCCTCACTTCCGGCGTCGCCCCCGCGGCGTACCTGAAGTCGAAGCCTGATTTCGCAACAATGGAAGCAGCGCCTGTAAACCGCATCGTCCTGCCGCCCGCACCGGGTGGTAACGACGGTTACGTGCCCGACGTTCCGCTTGGATTCAACTTCAGCTTCTACGGCACCAGCTACGACAAGCTCAACGTCTTCGCCAACGGTCTCGTCACGTTCGGGACAGCCGACTTCGCCGCGATCAAGGCGAGGCTCGGCTATTACGCCGCCGACCGCATTCCTGACCCGGCCGATCCGAACAACATGATCGCGCTGGCGTGGTCAGACTGGTCGCCCTCGCGCGCCGGCCTCGACGCCATTCGCTACGAGACGCGCGGCACCGCGCCCAATCGCCGCTTCATCCTCCAGTACACGAACGTCCCCGAGTTCGGAAGCTACGCGGTGATGACCGTGCAGCTCGTTCTGAACGAAGGGTCGAACGAGATCACCATCTATACGCCCAAGATGAGCACCACCCGCAGCGTGGACCTCATCACCCAGGGCATCGAGAACGCAGCCGGAACGGAAGCGACCTACGACAGCACCTTCCATCCGATTCTGCTCGAGTGGTACCAGCGAGTGCGCGGCTTTTACAAGCTCACGAACGACGCGGTTCGTTTCTCACCCGCGCACGTGAACCAGCCGCCCGTCATCATCGCTCCGGCGAACATTGAGGTCCCGACTGCTCCTCCGGTAATTGCCGGCAGCAACGCCAGACTCGCGCTCAACATCAACATCGGTGTTGGAACGTGCTCGGCGGGCGTCAATCCTGGCGCTCCGATAGCCACGGACGACGCTGAAGGCGTTACGACGAGTGGTGTCAGAAGCGACGGCCTGGCGCTCGACGCGGCATACCCGAAAGGCGTGACCACGATCCTGTGGACCGCGACCGACGCGGGCGGCCTCACTGCGACCGCGACCCAGACAGTTACGGTACTCGACGAAGAGAAGCCGCTCGTGACGGCTCCGGCCGCCATTTCTACGCGCACCGATCATGGCCTCGCCACCGCGACGGTCGATGTAGGTAACGCACAGGCACAAGACAACTGCTCGGAAGTAGCGGCCTCAGGAGTGCGCAGCGATGGTGCTGAGCTCTCCGCGCCGTATCCGATCGGACTGACCACCGTCACGTGGTCTGCGATTGACGAGTCCGGCAACAAGAACTCAGCAAATCAGACAATTGATGTCGTCGGCAATGCAGCGCCTACGATCCTTGCCCCTTCGAGCCTTACGTTCAATACGGACTTCGGTGTCTGCGACGCAATCGTGAACCTTGGCACAGCCACGGCCAACGACGACTTCGCGGGTGTCTCAGTCGGCACGCCGGTGAGAAGCGACGGCCGTCCGCTGAGCGCGGCTTACTCGAAGGGTGTTACGACGATCATGTGGACCGCGACTGACGTCGAGGGCCTCACAGCGACCGCCAGTCAGACTGTAACCGTGAACGACAATGAGAGACCGTCGCTCACGATGCCGGCCGACATTTCGAAGGGCAACGATCCAGGCCTCGGTTCGGCCGTGGTCGCTGCAGGCTCGGCGACAGCAAAGGATAACTGCTCGGAGCTGACGGTATCTCACCTCCGCAGCGACGGCGCGACCGATGGTCCGTTCGCGGTTGGACTCACCACGATCACCTGGACAGCGACCGACGCTGCGGGCAACACCGCCACGGCGACGCAGTCGATAATCGTACGCGACATCGAAGCGCCGACGATCACGGTTCCTGACGGCCTCAGGGTGAACGCGACGTCGCCCAGTGGCGCACTCGTCAGGTACGACGTTTCGTGGGCCGACAACGTCGCCGTGACTGGCGGCTCATGCTTGCCCGCTTCGGGTACGCTGTTCGCAATCGGCGCGTCTACCGTGACGTGCAGCGCGAGCGACGCCGCTGGTCACACGACTGTGAAGAGCTTCACCGTCACAGTCCTTGGCGCAGAGGCACGTCGTGCCAGTCTGATCGACTTCGTGTTGAGCCGCGATCCGGCTCTCTCCAATGGAACGGCCAACCCGCTGGTAAATCAGCTCAGCGCAGCTGGAAGCGGGGACAACTCGTGCAAGAAGATGAGTGACTTCATCAGCATGGTCGGCAAGAAATCCCGCGACATCCAGCCTGCAGATGCAACGTACATGATCAATGAAGCAAAGGCGATCATGGGCGTGATGGGCTGCTCCTGACGGAGTGACCAACAAAGAGTAGTGAGGCGGGGCGCATGAAAGTGCGCCCCGCTTCTTTTTGGCCGGCTGAGGCTGATGTCGGCACATGTCGTGCACATCATTCGCCCATGGCAGCATCCAAGAAGATCGACGAGCTGTACGATCTGATCAAAGGCATTGAGACGGCGATGTTCACTACTCGCGGTCCGGCGGGGCAGCTCGTCTCCCGGCCGATGGCCACCCAGGATCGTATCGAGGGGGCGGACCTCTGGTTCGTGACCAACATCGAGACCCACAAGCTCGACGACCTGGCGCTGGATCCGCACGTCAACTGCTCGTACTACAACAACAGAACCCACGAGTGGGTGTCGGTGAGCGGGCTGGCGCACTTGTCGAAGAACAGAGCCAGAATCCGCCAGCTCTATCAGGAGGACTGGAAACCCTGGTTCGGCGACGAAGGCGGCGACCGCGATGGAGGTCCCAACGATTCCCGGATCGCCCTCATCATGGTCGAGGCAGAGCTCGCTACCTATATGAAGGTCAATAAGTCCAGGCCGATCATCCTGTTCGAGACCCTGAAGGGGATCGTGACCCGCTCGCGACCCGTCATGGGAGACGTCAAGGAAGTCTCCGGAGCCGAATTGATGGATTAGGCAGACGTTTCTGCCAAATTGTCACGGCGCCCCTCCACTTCGAGGGGCGCTTCGCGCATATTGGGTCGATGGCCGAGCCAATCAAGCGCACCCCCCTCTACAACGTCCACACCGCACTCGGCGCCAAGATCGTCCCCTTCGCCGGGTTCGAGATGCCCGTGCATTACCCGACGGGGATAACGGCCGAGCACAAGGCGGTGCGCGAGAAGGCGGGGCTGTTCGACGTGAGCCACATGGGCGAGTTCCTGGTGCGCGGACCGCAGGCGGTCGAGTTCGTGAACCACGTCACGACCAACGATGTTGCCGCGCTCAAGCCGGGTCAGGCGCAGTACTCGACGATCCTGCGCGAGAACGGAACGATCGTGGACGACTGCCTTGTCTACCGCGCGGAAGATCGGGTGCTGATGGTCGTCAACGGATCGAACGTCGACAAGGACTTTGCGCACGTCTCGAGATTTGTGAAAGACTTCGACGTCACGCTCGACGACATCAGCGACAAAGTTGCGCTGCTCGCGCTTCAGGGGCCGCAAGCCGAGCGAATTCTGCAGAAGCACACCGACACCGATCTCTCGAAGATCAAGTATTACGAGTTCACGATGGGGACGGTCGCCGGCGTCGAGAAAGTTTACATCTCGCGCACCGGCTACACCGGTGAAGATGGATTCGAGCTGTACTTCCCGGGCGAGCACGCCGAGAAACTCTGGAACGCGCTCACGGCTTCCGGTGAAGTGACGCCGGCTGGACTCGGCGCGCGCGATTCGCTGCGGCTCGAGATGGGAATGGCGCTCTACGGCAACGACCTCGACGACACCACCACGCCGCTCGAAGCATCACTCGGCTGGCTCGTGAAGATGAAAAAAGGTGAGTTTGTGGGCCGAAAGGCTTTGGAGAAGCAGAAGGCCGAAGGCCTGAAGAGAAAGCTGGTTGGATTCACGACGGCGGAGCGATCGTTCCCGCGTCACGGGTATCCGGTGTTCGCGAAGGGGAAGCCGAGCGGGGAAGTGCGGAGCGGGACGCTGAGTCCGACGCTCGGAATTCCGATTGGAACTGCTTACGTCCCGCCCGACTCGGCGGCGGAAGGCTCGGAGATCGAAATCGAGATCCGCGGCAAGCGGATTCCGGCGACGGTGCAGAAGCTCCCGTTCTACAAGAACGGCAGCAGACTCTAATCGCACTCAGCAATCATGCGCGTCGCAGTAATCACTGTCTCTGATTCCGTCGTGAAAGGCGAACGCCAGGACGCATCGGGCGCGATGATCGCCGGCTGGGCGAAGGCCCGGAAGCACGAGCTGGTATCACAGTCTGCCTGTGCGGATGAGACGGTGGAGATCGTGCGCGCGCTGCTCCATGCGTGCGACACCGCAGACGCCGAGCTCGTCATCACGACGGGGGGCACCGGTCTGGCCGCGCGTGACGTGACGCCGGAGGCGACCCGGGCGGTGATCGAGCGCGAGGCCGAGGGAATCGCCGAGCGAATTCGTGTGATCGCGCTGCCGACGTTTGCGCGCGCGGCCCTTGGACGTGGGGTAGCGGGTGTGCGTGGACGCAGTCTCATCGTGAATCTGCCGGGCTCGCCGAGTGGCGCGCGCGACGGACTCGAGGCGATCGACCCGATCGTGCAGCACGCGTGCGATGTCCTGAGCGGCAGAGTAACGGAGCACGCGCCAGCGGTCGCACCAGGTTCCGCTCAGTGAAAGTTCTAATCACGCTCACCGACGTCGAGCCGGCAGTCAGGCTCAACGCGCTGCTCGAGGCAGCGGGGAATCAGACGACGGTGGTTTCGCCGCTCGACGACTTGCGCGGCGAGATCAAGAAGTTCAAGCCCGATCTCATCGTGCTCACCGGCGCGCTCGGCGAGCCGAGCAACATCCAGATCGTGCGCGATCAATTGTGGAACGGCACGGCGGTGATCGGTCTCGCCGACGTCGAGGACCCGGATCTGCGCGAGCGCCTGAGAATGATCGGTATGGTGGACGTCTACACGAAGCCGATTTCTTCCGACGAATTGTACCTGGCGGTGCGCAGAGTGCTCGACCGTCAGCGGCTCACCGAGGCGACGGGATTGATCGGCCAGTCGGAGCCGATCAGCGAGGTGCTGCTCAAGATCGAGCAGATCGCGCCGGTGTCGAGCACGGTGATCATCGAGGGCGAGAGCGGGACTGGGAAGGAGCTGGTGGCGCACGCGATCCATCGTCTGAGTCCGCGGCGCGGGAAGCCGTTCATCGCGGTGAACGCGGGCGCGCTGCCGGAGACGCTGATCGAGAGCGAGCTGTTCGGTCACGAGAAGGGCGCGTTCACGGGAGCGGCCGAGCGGAGGATTGGGCGGTTCGAGCTAGCGGACACGGGAACGTTGTTTCTCGACGAGATCGGTGAAATTCCGCCGTCGACGCAGGTGAAGCTGCTGCGCGTTCTCGAGGAGAGAAAGCTCACGCGCGTTGGCGGGACGGCGCAGATCCCGATCGATGTGAGAGTGGTCGCGGCGACGAATCGTCCACTGCGGGAGAGCATGGAAGAGGGGCGGTTCCGCGCCGACCTCTACTACCGTCTCAACGTGCTGAGCATGTATCTGCCGCCGCTGCGGGAGCGTCGCGCGGATATTCCGTTGCTCGTCCGACGGTTCATCAAGGAATTCTCCAAGCAGCACGACCGCCAGTTCCACGGCATCTCGGCGGAAGCGATGCGGATTCTCATGAGTTATCCGTGGCCGGGCAACGTGCGCGAGCTGAGGAATCTGGTCGAGAGCATGGTGGTGCTGGCGCCGGGCCGGGAGATCGGGCCGGAGGACATTCCGCGCGAGATCAGAGAGGGAGGCGTAGCGCGGTACCTGCCGGTGCACGTCGGTCCAGTCGTTCGCGGTGCTGTCGGCGCTGAGGGACGCGAGCTCGAGTTTCTGGTGAGGAGCATGCTCGAGCTGCGGCTGCAGGTGGAGGAGCTGCGCAGGAGACTGGACGACGAGCGACGCGATCCCCGCGAATGGGTGGGCGAGGTGCAGCCGACGCTAGCATCTGGAAATTCTATTGGAGCGATCGAGCCGCCAGATCAGCCAGTGCCGCCAGCAAAGCTGACGCTCTCACCAGGTATGACGATGGCGGAGATCGAGAGAGCGGCGATCGAGGCGGCGCTCAAGGATACGCGCGGGAATCGGAGAAAAGCGGCGGAGATTCTCGACATCGGCGAACGGACGCTATACAGGAAGCTACGCGATTACGGAATTGCGCCGGAGGAACTGGCGGCGCACAGGTGACGTCGAACAAAGGTGCGCGCAGTGGGCGTGGACACACGCTGATAGAAAAACAACAATCGATGATAGGAAACTGACATTTACCGGACGGGAATGCAGCCTTAAGGTAAGAAGCCGCTTTACTACGGGAACTGACTTCTATGTGGGGGGGTCTCGGAATTTGCAGCGGATCGCCCGAATGCTACTTTGTTTTTTCCCGTTGGGACCAGATCGAACAGCGTGTGGGCATGGGGACAATTGACCTAAGAACCGTTCAACCCTAGGTCGGATTCATCAGTATGACGCCCAGATCTAACTTGCGCTATCTCCCTACTTCGGCATTGGGCTGCCTTCTCTTGTTCGCGTTCTCTTCCTGCGCTCAGAATTTGGAAACTGTTGCAATTACCATCAGGGCGGTGCCAGACACTGTCACGCTTATTCGCAATCCAGACGCCGCATTTTTCCGGATTTCGGCCATCATGCGAAATGTCGCCAATCGGCCTTTAGTGGTAGCTGACTGTGGCCCGTCAGCTCAACGCGCGATCAACGGTGAGTGGGTAACGATCTTTATGCCGGTGTGTCTCGGGTCTGCGCAATGGGTACTGTCGCCCGGCGACTCAGCGGTGATCCCGGCGCTGGTCTACGGATACACAGCACCAAACACTGAACCACACCTCGATCCACGAATGGTCGCGGGCCGATACCGACTGTTGTTTGGCATCGCACTCGCGGACCGATCGCGAGGCGTTACCGATCTGTTGCCGATCGATCGACGCACGTCATCGGTCTTTTTTGTCAAGGAAGGCCCGTAACACATCGCAAGCTAGACTTTCGAACTTTTCTCTCGGCGGTTCGTGCTCACGCGCACGAACGCGATTTGGTGCGGCGGCAGGATTAGGAGTGTTGCACGTTAGAGTCGCAGCATGGATTCGCGTTGTGTCGCTCATTCACACGACTGCCTGGCTGCCAAACCGGTTTCTACCAGTGCTTTCTAGAAGGCTTTCCCTTCTCGCATCCAGGCCACACGTCGCGGATCTTGCTGAGCAAAGCCGTTCATCGCGGTGAACGCGGGCGCGCTGCCGGAGACGCTGATCGAGAGCGAGCTGTTCGGTCACGAGAAGGGCGCGTTTCATCTTTCTTATCAGGGCGATGCATGTTTTCTATGACCGTCTTGGAAGAATGGGTTCTCCGAAGCTGTCGAATAGGTTACCTACTCCAGAATCTGACCTAAGCGAACACGCGTGAAATGAACAGAGTGCTGAAGAATCTTGTCCTGTATTTGATTGCGTGCCAACCGACAATGCTTGTTTTGAGTTGGATCGATACCGAGAGTCAGAGTACCGTTTCGGTAGCACTTCGTCGGTTCGGGTACGATGCGGGTATTTACGTGGCGTTGTACATCGCGGCGATTTGGACCGTCTTGGTGATCCCAGTCGCATTTCTGGTGGACCGAGTGACTCGGGGCCGAGTTTCAAACGAACGAAGGCGATTGGCGATGATTCTCGCCTGCGGAGCGACAGGATACGTCTCCACTCTGACTTTCGCCTATATCCTCGCGTTCCCGCCAATCGTTTTCGCGTTCATCCTGGGTTGCGCGACGTATGGAGCTGTGTTCTCAATGAGCGGCGACAAACTCGCGCTGTAGTCGGG
>JBBQWD010000033.1:0-10941 GCA_038210945.1 Gemmatimonadales bacterium | reverse complement strand
ACGTATTCGTGATGAAGGCGAGCCGCCTCCTCACGAGCCATGGCGAGAACTTTTCGGACTCGCTCTGTGAAGTTGTAACCGTTCATCTCTGCGATCCTCAGTGCGGGAGCTAGTTCCTTCGCGTGCGTGGACAGTGTAGATCACTGCGGCGCGCGTGATTACCCGCTACCCTACTCCGCCTCTCTAGCTAACGTCTCTCGCACGTATCGAGCGCGCGCGACATTCGCTTCGCTTTCCGTCAGCACTCTTCCCTCGGAATTCCCGAGGTGTGCCAACTGACTAAAAATCAGGAGCTTGTTGAGAGTATATACACTGAGACCGCTTATCAGTTTCAAACCGACAGCCAGTCGCACGCCGCTTAGGTAGTTCATCGCTTCTTCGAAGCTCAAGCTGCGTGCATATCGCAGCGTGCCAAAGGCACGCCAGAGCTTGTCTTCTATAATATAACCCGCATCGCGCAACAGCACCCGCCGCGATTCTTCTTCGCGCTCTATTACATGTCTAACGACGCGTACGAGGTAATCAAGTAACTCGCCCTCGGATCTCCCGAGCGTCGTCTGATTCGAGATCTGGAAGAAATTTCCGACTACTTCGCTCCCCTCGCCGTACATCCCGCGATAGGTCAGTCCGACCTGCTGAAGTCCAGCCAGCACCTTTCCGATCTCCTTCGTCAATACCAACCCCGGAAGGTGGATCAGGACCGAAGCACGCAAACCCGTCCCAACGTTCGTCGGACAGGCCGTCAGATAGCCGAACTCAGTGTGGAAGGCGTACGGAAGCTTGTTGCCCAGCTCCGCGTCCAGGCGCTCGATCACGCCGAAGGCGTCCGCTACATGGAACCCGGAGTGGAGCGCCTGCAGGCGGAGATGGTCCTCCTCGTTAACCATGATCCCCACGCCCCGCGACAGGTAGACCGCCGCGCCGGTTCTGACTGGCTGCTCGTTCAACCCCGCGAGCTCCTTGCTCACGAGGTGACGCTCGTGAAGGAGGAGGCGATCTTCAGCCGGCAACTCATCCACCCGCACCAGCACACCGTCTTCGATCGAGCTCAGACTGCCGAACGCTTCGCGCACCTGCGTAAGAATTCTGAGGCGCTCGCCATCCCGCGCTCTCGGGGTAAATGCGTAGCCCTCGAGATTTCGCGCCAACCGAATTCTCGTGGAGATGACTATGTCCGCGTGCTCGCCCGATGCGTCGAGCCAGCTCGCACCCCCATCCGGGAGCAGACTAAGGTCGAGCACTATTCGATGCCTCGCAGCTTGTCACGGATGTCGGCGGCGAGCTCGAACTGTTCCGCTTCGATCGCGCGCTTGAGCCGATCGCGGAGCTCCGTGGCGCTCGACACGTGCGGCAGCTCGGACGGAAGCGGAGCCACGTAGCGGCGGCCGATGTGCCGCGAATTGCCGTGCACCCGTCGCAGCAGGTCGCGCAGACTCACCTCGAACGCCTCGTAGCAGTGTGCGCAACCGAGCCGGCCCGTCGCGCGGAAATCCGCGAGTGTGGAGGCGCAGAACGGACAGCTCACCGGCTCGCCCTTGGCGCCCGGCATCTGCTCGTGAATCGTCGACAGGAAGTTGCTGATCTGCGAGGGCTTCGCCGGGCCGAGCGTGGTCTCGACGCCGCGCTCGGCTGCGCACTTCTCGCATAGATGCAGCTGCCTGACCCCGCTCCCTTCGATCTCAGTGAGCTGGATCACCGCCTCTCCATCCTTGCACAGATCGCAAACCATTTATACGACGACCTCATCGACTGCGGTACGACTCAGCTTGCCACCCTCGAGCAGAAGGACTTTGCTCGCGCGCCCGGCGAGAGAGCGGTTATGTGTAACGACGACCATCCCAATCTCGAGGTCATTGACGACCTCCGACAACAACTCGTGCAACATCTCCGCGTTCGAACGATCGAGATTCCCCGATGGTTCGTCCGCGAGAACGATCTGCGGATCCATCGCCAGAGCGCGTGCCACCGCTGTCCGTTGCTGCTCGCCACCGGAGAGCTCTCCGGGACGATGCGACATCCGTGCACTGAGGCCGACCCTCGCCAACAACTCCGATGCTCTGCCTCGTGCTTCCACCTCGGACTTGCCAGCGATCCGGAGCGGCATCATCACGTTCTCCAGCGCCGAGAATTCGCGCAGGAGATGGTGAAACTGGAACACGAAGCCCACCGTCCGATTTCGGAGCTCGCCGAGCTGGGTCTCATCGCGACCGTGCACCGGCTCTCCTCCTATTACAACATAGCCGCGCGTCGGCTTGTCGAGGGCACCGAGGACGTGCATCAGCGTGCTCTTGCCCGCACCGCTCGCGCCGACGATCGCGATCATCTCGCCGCGCTGAACTGAGAGGTCCACCCCGTTGAGCACGTGGAGGACGTTCCCATCTCCGCCGATGTAGGTCTTCTGGACGTCGTGTGCTTCGAGGACGCTCATCGTCATTCGTGCCTGATCGCTTCGATCGGAAAGAGGCGAGATGCCTGTACCGATGGATACACGGTGGCGATGGCCGCGATCGCGACGCTGGCCAGGATGATCCACAACACGTCGGTCGGTTGCGTGGACACCGGGAGGTGGTCGATGAAATAGACTTGCGGGTCCAGCTTGATGAACTGGTACTTGTCGAGCGCGAGCGCCGCGCCGAACCCGAGCAGCAGTCCGAACACCGTGCCGACCACACCGATCACCAATCCCTGCGCAAAGAATATTCTGCGAATGGATTTGGCGGGCATCCCCATCGCCTTCAGAATGCCGATCTCCTTCGTCTTGTCGGCGACGACCATCGTCAGCGTGCTGACGATGTTGAACGCGGCTACCAGAACGATCAGAAGCAGTATCACTCCCATGCCGAGCTTCTCCAGCTTGAGAGCCTGGAACAGCGAATGGTTCTGCTCCTCCCAATCCACTGTTCGATACGGCCATCCGAGAGCGGCGACAAGCTGGCCCGCTACGCCCGCCGCCTGCCACCGATCCGTCGTTTTCACTTCGATGCCGGTGACGCCGTCGCCGAGTCCGGCAAGGTTCTGCGCCTTGTCCAGAGCAACGAACGCATAGGAGTTGTCGTACTCGTACATCCCCGTCGACACGATACCCGTGACCTCAAATCTCTCGACGCGCGGAACGAGTCCGCCGGTTACCGGGTTCATCTTCGCGCCGCCGGCCGAGAGCAGGTTGATGCTGTCTCCCGGCCATTTGTTGAATCGCGCCGCCAGCAGCTTTCCCAGTACGACGCCGCGATGCTGTCCGTCGGTGCTGGCGAATCGGAAGTCGCCGGAGATCGCGTGCGACCGAATCGTCGTCACATCGGGAACGCCTCGCGCGGCGGGAAGGAGTCCAACTACGTAAACGCCACCCGCATAGTCGTGGCCCGCCGTCATCAGCGCTTCGGTGAGCACGAACGGCGCGGCGGTCACTACTCCCGGTTGTTTGCGAACCTTGTCGAGAACCTTCGCCCAGTCGGTGATCTTGAGATCCTCGCCATAGCTGAGCACGCGAATGTCCGGACTGCCGACGAGAATCTTCTCACGAAGATCGTGCTGCAGCCCGTTCATCACGCCGATGATCACGATCAACGCGCTGACGCCGACGAGCACTCCGCCAATGGCGATGATGCTGATCAGGGACAGCAGCTTCGATCCGCGACGGCTTCGCAGATATCTCCATGCAATCTGTAACTCGAGCTTCGTCACTCTGGTCTCATCGTCGGAAAAAGAATCACGTCGCGAATGTTCGTCGCGCCCGAGAGGTACATGAAAAGCCGGTCCACTCCTATTCCTACACCGCCCATCGGTGGCATGCCGTACTCCATCGCGCGCAGATAGTCCTCGTCCACGCCCGGAGCCTCCAGATCGCCCGCGGCGCGCAGCTTCGCCTGCGCCTCGAAGCGGCGTCTCTGATCGAGCGGATCGTTGAGCTCGCTGAACGCGTTCGCCATCTCCTTGCCGTTCGCAAACAGCTCGAAGCGCTCGGTGAGCTTCGGATTACCCCGCTTTGGCTTCGCTAGCGGCGAAAGCTCCACCGGATAGTCGATTACGAAAGTCGGCTCGCGCAGCTTCGATTCAACCAACGTCTGGAACATCTCGTCGAGCAGCTTCGGACGACTGAGAGTCTCCGGTTTTTCTACCCCAATGCGCTCGGCAAGTGCGCGCAGCACCGAATCGTCGAGCGATGTGGCGTCGACACCCGCGGCCGCATTGAGCGATGGAACCCACTCCACCCGCTTGAACGGCCGCTTAAAGCGCGGAACCTCGGCAGCGAGCTCGGGCACCGAGCGAACAGCCTCGGCCGTCCTCTCCAGCAACTGCTCCACTTGATCCATCATCGCGGTGTAATCCGCGTACGCCTGGTAGAACTCGAGCATCGTGAACTCGGGATTGTGCGTGCGATCGATGCCCTCATTCCGGAAGTCGTGTCCGATCTCGTACACGCGCTCCAGCCCGCCGACGACCAGTCGCTTCAGGTACAGCTCATCAGCAATGCGGAGGTAGAGCGGCATGTCCAGCGCGTTGTGAACCGTCGTGAAAGGACGCGCGGCCGCGCCGCCGTACAGCGGCTGCAGAATCGGCGTCTCCACTTCGAGAAAATCCTGCTCGTCCAGGAACGAGCGAATAGCGCGCGTCATTCGCGATCTCGCTACGAAAAGCGCACGCACCTCCGGATGCACGGCGAGGTCGGCGTAGCGCTGGCGATACCGCTGCTCGGGATCGGCGAATCCAGAGTGTCGGACTACCTGCCCGTTCACTTCCTCTTCCTTCCCGAATGGCAGCGGTCGCAGCGACTTCGCGAGGAGCTCGACGCGATCGACGCGCACCGTCACTTCGCCGGTGCGGGTCCGGAAGAGAGGGCCATGTACTCCGATGATGTCGCCGAGATCGTAGTGCGCCAACAACGCGTAGCTGGCTTCACCCAGCTGATCCTTCTTAAAGTACAGCTGGATCTTGCCTGTTGCGTCAGCGAGGTGCGCAAAAGTTGTTTTGCCATGCGAACGCCACGCGACGATTCGCCCGGCGAGAGTGACGGGCGGTCCCTCCTCGGCTTTGCCAAGCAGATCTTGCGCGTCGGCGGCAGTGTGCTGGCGATCGAACGAGTACGCATAAGGCTGGACGCCCGCCGCCTCGAGTGCCTCCAGCTTCTCCCGGCGCGCCTGGAGAACAAAGTTGAGCTCGTCGCTCACGCGGCCGCCGTCTTCGAGCCGCCGCCCTTCTTCAGGTATGCTTCGATGAATGGATCAATGCCGCCGTCCATCACCTTTTGGACGTCGGGAATCTTGAGCTCGGTGCGATGGTCGTTCACCATCGTGTACGGCTGGAACACGTAGCTCCTGATCTGGCTGCCGAAGCTGACGTCGGACTTCGTCGCATCCAGCTCCGCCTTGTGAGCGTCACGCTTCTCGACCTCGGCCTGATAGAGCTTGTTCTTCAGCATCTTCATCGCTGTCGCCTTGTTCTTGAACTGAGACCGCTCCGCTTGTGAGCCAACGACAGTCCCCGTCGGAAGGTGGGTGATCCGGACCGCCGAGCTCGTTTTGTTGACGTGCTGGCCCCCAGCTCCTGAGGCACGATAAACATCGATCCGCAGATCCTCGTCGCGAATCTCGATGTTGATCTCCTCGTTCACGACCGGGTAGACGAATACCGACGCAAAGCTCGTATGTCGTCGCGCCGCAGAATCGAAGGGTGAGATCCGAACGAGGCGATGCACTCCCGTCTCTGGTCGCAGGAATCCGTAGGCGTACAGCCCGCGGATCTCGAGCACGGCCCCCTTGATCCCCGCCTCTTCGCCCTCACTCTCGTCCAGTACGCTGACTTCAAAGCCGCGGCGCTCTGCCCAGCGGATATACATCCGCATTAGCATCTGCGCCCAGTCCTGCGCCTCAGTGCCGCCGGCGCCAGCGCTGATCTCGAGCTGCGCGTCGCGAAAGTCGTCGGGTCCGCGCAGCAGCGATCTCACTTCGAACGACTCGAGATCGTCGTGGACGCGCGAGACTTCAGCGTCGAGTTCTCTCTCCATCTCCGGCTCAGACCCGTCCTGGAGCATCTCATCGAGCTCGAGAGCGCTGACGATGCGTCCGCTCAGCTTGTCGTAGGGGTCGAGCCAATTGCGCAGCGACTTCACTTCCAGCAGCGTCGCCTGCGCTTTCTCCTGATTGTTCCAGAAGCCGGGGTCGGCCATCGCGGCGTCGAGTGCGCTCAGGCGAGCGCGCTTGCCGTCGATGTCAAAGATACCTCCGCAACTCCGCCAGTCGCTCCCTGCTCTGCTTCAATGCGCGGCCGCGTTCGCTTTCCGCCATTTGTTACCGACCCCTAAAAGATTTTCTTGCCGGCACCCAGCACTTCGTTCAGTGCTTCCTGGAAGTAGGTGGTGCTCTCGGCCAGCTGCTGTCCTACCTGTGCAATATACTCTTCGAAGCTCTTTTTTATCTCTTCGCGAAAGAGCTGCTTGAGTGTTCCGTCGCGCAGCCCTTCTGCGTGCTTCGCCGGATGGTAGGTGATGATGTCGGAGACGAGAGCGCGAGCGAGCCTTTTTGCGCGCTGATTGGGGTCCTTCGAGAGGAATGGGTTGAGTGGACGTCTCGCGCCGCCGTCAGAGGTCGACGGCGAGGCGGTTGGCGGCGTTGCGGGCGCGCGCGGAGGCGTCGTGGAGCGGGCGCCACTGGGGATGAACGGCGGTGCGGCTGGAGTAGTAAAAGCCTGTGACGCCGGAGGCGTGAACGGCGACACGGGCGTTGACGGTGTGAACTCCGGCAGCCCGGTCGAGGGAGAAGGCGGTGTCGCAGTCGCGGCGGCAGACGCGCGTTCCACAGATTCCGGTCTTGGTCTGGGTGCAGCCGGGACCTCAGCCCTGGGCGGTGTTGGGGGCTGGGGCGCTGCTGGACGCTGCATGGACGGAACAGCGGAAGCCCGCTGACCGGAACTGAATGGCTGTGGATCCCAGCCGTCTTGCGCCTGCGGTGTCGAGCGCGGGCGGGCCTGGGAGGCGGGTTCCGAGCCGGACGCGCTTACGCGAGGAGACGCTGTGGGTGTGGTGCTCTGACCGGTGGGCGCGGGAATCGATATGACCCCGCCGCAAACCGAGCAGCGCGCGCGCACCCCTGAGGGTGGGACCTTGGCGGGATCCACACGAAAAATCGAGCGACAATCGGGGCAGCTGACGTTCATTCATCCTCTCCAATCGTCCGCACATCACGGAAGGCAGGCAGCGGCTCCTGCGGGGTAACCCGCTCGTCACTGCGCCTATCAACAGTATAAACCGAGCCAGGAAGGCTCTTGGCGTACGTTTTCATCTCGGTTGCAAGTTGGCTTGCCTGCCGTGCGGAGGTCAATGTGCGGCGCAGATTGGTGACCACTCCGATGGAGAGCGTCATCAAAGGAACCCGATCGAGGTGCCCTCTCCGGTCCTTTCCGAAGAAGTATCCGGCGCGCCGGTCCTGCTCAGAATATTGGTATGGCGCCAGCAGGTCAAAGGTCGCGACGATCTCACCGCAAACCGACGGAATGGCGTTGTACGGGATGATGAAGATGAAGTCGTCGCCGCCGATGTGACCGATGAACCCTTCCTCGCCGCACGTTCCCTTCACTACGTCGTGCAGCAGCTTCGCGAGAATGCGGATGACACGGTCACCTTCGTTGTAGCTGTAGCGGTCGTTGAATTCCTTGAAGTGGTCGAGATCCGCGTAGCACACGGCGAAGGCGTCGCCCAACGCGAGTCGCCGCCCGATCTCGGCTTCGATCGCTGATGTTCCGGCGAGGCGAGTGGAGGGGTGAACTATCAGGTCGCGCTCCGACCTGATCAGCATCGCCGAGAGGCGTCGGACCGCTTCCGGCGCTTGCATTCCGTCGCGGATGACTTCGTCCGCTCCCGCGTCGAACGCGTGCTCGAGCGCTTCAGTCTTCTTCCCGCACAGCACCGCGCACGGCACCACACCGGTATAGGAATCTTTCTTGACTCTATGGAGCGCGGCCAGCACCGGCTCGGCGTCGTTGCGCGCGTCGAAGATCACGAAACGCGGGCGGGCGCGCAGGCCGATCGACATCAGCTCGTCGGCCGAGCTGAGCGTCGCGACCGAAGCGTCCTGCCGCTCGATCCAGGCGCTCACGTGCGCCGGGAGGGATTCACCGTCGGGAGAAAAGCGTATCGCGTTTGGCTGCAATTCGTTGCTATCCGGATCGCGGGTGATTCTGCTCTATCAGAAGAAAAAGAATGCTACGCCCAGCACGGCATACGCGAGAAGCAGGAAAACTCCCTCGAGCCAATTCGACTCCGCGTCCCTGATTACTGATGAGGCCACTGCGACCGACAACGCAATGCTCGCCACCTCCATCGTGGTGAAGGCGAGGTCCATCGGCTGCTTGAACGCCATCCCCAGAAGAACCAACAGCGGCGCGATCAAGAGCGCCACCTGAATGCTAGAGCCAATGGCGATGTTGAGCGAGAGATCCATCCGGTTCCGCATCGCCATGAGAATCGCGGAGCTGTTTTCGGCAGCATTGCCGATGATGGGAATCAGGATCAACCCGACGAAGAACTCGGACAGACCCAGGACCTTCACCGCGTCCTCCGTCGCCGACACCAGTACTTCCGCCACGATCCCGATCGCCACCGCTGCGGCGAGCAGGATTCCCAGTGCCTTCTTAGACGACCATTTTGGCCCTACAGTCACGGGCGCGGCCCTCTCGCCAGTGGCGAAAGCCGAGGAATGGGTCCATAGGGAAAACGCCAGCCAGGCGACGTAGCCGGCGATAAGGAGCGGGGCGACAAAGTGGGACATCCGCACGGTCGCCACTCTCTGCGGGTCCGGGTGCAGGGCATGGAACAGCGCCGGCACGACAAGCCCGAACACCGCGATCAGAAGCACAGTGGAGCTCATGCCAGCCAGGTGGGCATTGAACTTCTGCACCTTGAACTTGAGGCCACCGGCAAAGAGCGCGATACCGAGAACCAGCAGAAGATTGCCGAGGATCGAGCCGGTGATCGATGCCTTGACCAGGTCGATCAACCCAGCGCGAAGCGCTACAGTGGCGATGATTAGCTCCGCCAGGTTGCCCATCGTCGCGCTCAGCACTCCACCGATCGCGGGAGTAGTGTGTTCCGCCACCGCCTCCGTCGCGGCTCCGAGTATCCCCGACAGCGGTATGATCGCCGCGGCGCTCAGGAGGAATACGGCTATTGGCGGCGCCCCGAGCAGCCTCGCGAGGATGGCGATCGGGACAAAGACGAGAAGAACGTAAAGATACTTCAACTCAAAACAGGTAGCGGAGCGAAACGTACACGGGTGACTGGCCGTTGTCGGCGGGTAGACCCCCGAACGTGCGCGCGATGTCGAAGACGAATCCTCCACTCTGCAGCCCGAACCCGAGCGATGCGCTCGCGTCTCCGCGGCGGTCGTGTCCGACATAGCCGGCGCGCAAATGCACTTTGCTCTGGTACGTCACGTCGGTCCCGAATCGCGCCGCTTTTCCGCCGAACGAGCGCGTATCGACGAAGCTTCCGGATGCACGCAGCTCGGTGTCCTTCACGTAGTGATCGATGAACTTGAGGCGGTACATCGCGCCGATCTCGAGCTGGGTCGGGAGCGGATCGCGCTGGTTGGTTTCCCGCGAATTGAGCTTTCCGCCGAGATTCCGTAATGCGACGCCAAACGTGAGCGGAGCGCCGGCTTCCAGCGCGAATTGTGTCCCGAGATCAACGGCCCGCGAGCTCTTGACCTCCGCGCCGACGCTGGCGCACTGCCCGGAGCAATCCACGCGCAGCTGAATCAGTTTGTAATTGAGTCCGGTAGTCCAACGCTTTGTGATCGCGCGCGCGAAGGTCGCCGCGAACACGACGTCGCGCGGCAGGATCACGCCGATGACGTTGCCCAGATCGTCCGTGACTTGCTGCTCGCCGATGTTCAGGATGTTGATCGAGAGCGCGCCGGTTCCATACGACTTGGTCGGCATTACGAAGACGAGCGCGTCACCCACGCCAGCTATTGTCTTCGAGTGATGGATGGCCAGCTCGCGCTTCTCTTCACCGGCGATCGATGCGGGGTTCCACCAGATCCCCTCACTCCCCGGCTTGGCGGCGACCATCGCCTGCCCCATCCCAACGGCTTGTGCTCCAGTCGGCAGGAGCAGGAACAGCGCGCCCTCGCTCCCGCTCACCGATTGCGCGCGCGCATTCCCGGCGAGAATCGCCGAGAGCGCAACGCTAGAAAGGAGTTGCCTCATCGATCAGCATGATTGGAATGTCGTCGCGCACTGCGTAGCGAAGTCTGCATTTGTGACACAGCAGCGCCTGTTCCTGCTCGCGATACTCGAGTTCGGTCTTGCACTTGGGGCAGACGAGTATTTCGAGCAGACGCGGAGACAAGGTCATTTTCCTTTTCCTGTAGCGAGTTGATAACCGAAGCGCGAAAGGCTGCCGGGATTCTTCCGCCAGTTGGGGAGCACCTTGATCCAGAGATCGAGATAGACTTTCTCGCCGACGAGCGCCTCGGTCTTTTTCCGGGCGGCTTCGCCGATGCTCTTGATCCGGGCGCCCTTCCCGCCGATGATGATCGCCTTCTGACTGTCGCGCTCCACGTAAATTACTGCGCGGATGTACAGAGGGGAGCGGCCCTCGCGATATTCCTCGACCTGGACCGCAACGCTGTACGGCACCTCGTCGTGAAGTTGCTCGAGCACGGTCTCCCTAACGAGCTCGGCGACAAAAAAGCGAACGGGCTGCGTGCTGATCTCATCTTCAGGATAGAGAAACGGACTCTCCGGCAGGAGCAGCGCTACGCGCGCCATGAGATCCGGCACGCCCTCTCCGGTCAGCGCGGACACGAGCATGACGTCATCGTTGGACTGGAGCTCTTCGCGTCGGGATGAGGAGAGCGCGTCCGCCTTGTTGAGCGCGATGATGACGGGACCCTTTGGCGATGCCTCGAGCTCGGCGGCTTCGGCGAGCGGGGGTGGCAATCCCTC
>JBBQWD010000032.1:0-11121 GCA_038210945.1 Gemmatimonadales bacterium | reverse complement strand
CCACCCGCCCATGAAGAACCACCAGCCGTACATCGTGCTCTGGAAAAATGGGTCGAGCGACATCGACAGATCCCACGACAGCACGATCCATCCAAACACGAATGCGAAGCCGAGGAATACGGCGAGCTTCCCCTGCAGCGAGTGGGTGGAGTGAAGCTCGCGACGCTCGTCCTGGAATCCCCGCCGCATTCTCTCGCGCAGACCTCTCGCCCAATTGGCACCCGATTCGGCAAGAATCCCGACGTCGAGTCGCACCGATGTGTAGATGTACCACAGGCTGAGACTCGCGATTATCAGGAACGTTAGAATGACTCTCGTGAGAAAGAAGGGCGGATTCAGGTACACGCGCTTCTCTCGAATCTCCGGAATGTGGTTCGACCACCAGAAGATGTGATGCCGGCCAACCAGGACAATCAGGAGCAGAAGCACGAACGCAACCGGTAGGAATGCGACGTACCCCTCGAGGAAGCGGATGATCGGGCGCGACCAGCGCGCCGTGGTGATGCGCTGCACCGCGACGAACATCACTCCGGCGGACGACACTGATGTGAAGTAGAGCCAACTGACGAGCAGCGCCTGCCACACGCGATCCGGATTCAGGAACAGGCCGATGACGAAAACCACGAGTCCAACCGCAGCCAGCACGATCGAGATCGTCTTCAGCAGCGGCGACGAGGGTCGATCGATTCCGGTGACAACTTCTTCCCTCGTCAGAACGTGAACGTCGTGGCCGCTCATCGGATAGGACTCCTGCCCGTCGTATCTACCTTCGTCGTCGTATCGACCTTGGTCGTCGTGTCGGTCTTTGTTGCCGAGACCCTGTGAGGGTTGAAGAAGGGCGCGGGTACATTGGGCCCCATGCGCGTCGGACCCGGCACCTTATCTCCCGTGACTCCCGGCGCCGCGAGCGGACCGACAGCTACCGTCTTGCCGCTCACTCCCTGCAAAGCGCGCAGATAGTTCACGACATCCCAGCGGTCCAACTCCTCGATGCGGTTGTAAGGCGGCATCAGTCCGCGGCCGTTGCGGATCATTCCGAAGATGTAGCCGTCGGTACGGGCCTTGGTCATGTCCATTGTGAGATTGATTCCGGGCATTCCGTACTTGGTCGCCTGACCGTCTCCCACCGCGCGGTCGCCGTGACACACCGCGCAATTGATCTGGAAATACTTGCGGCCGTTCGCGAGCGACGAATCACTCGCTGGCGTTGGATTCCGTAATCCCGCCATCGAATCGATCGTCGCCGGCAGCGCCCCGTAGGAGACCTGGTAACCGGCTACTGCGGTCCCCGTCGTTGGAACCGACATCTGCGGATTGCCGCGCGATGGCGTGAGGGTGTCCTTGACTGCCTCCCACGTCCAGAGCGATGGCTGTCGCTTGAAATCGGTGAACCACTCGCATGCGGTGAGCAGAAAAAGCGGAATTCCGAGAACGATCGTGCGGGTTCTAGCGCTCACGCCGCACCTCCACCGCGCCGTGCTCACGCAACAGCGCTTCAGCCGTCGTGGCTTTCTCCGCCGGACACTCCACCCATACTCCGTAATCGCCATGACTGAAGCGAGGATCGTAGCCGACCATCATCGTGAGACGAGGAACGCGCGCGTTGATGAGAAGTCCAACGACGGTCGAGAGGCCTCCAATCAGCACCATCACCTCGAAGCCGAACACCGTGTACGGCACCCAGGAAGCGATCGGTTTCCCACCGACGACCAGCGGCCAGTAGTCCGATACCCATATTGCAATCCAATAACCGAACGTCACGCCCAACAATCCGCCGATCAGCGTGAACCGTCGCACCGGGCTTGGACGCCCCACCGCGATCGCCTCCTCCAGCTCGTGACGCGGCGTCGGCGTGAAGACGCGAATCTCGCCGAGCCTGTCCTTTTTCAGTGCTTCGATCGCGCCCACTGCCGCATCGAGCTCGTGGAATGCGCCGAGTACGCCTTGCATTACGCGTACTCTCCCGGCGTGTCAGCCTCGTACTCGAAGTGTCTTCCGGTTGAATCGATTCCGTGCGGATGCGGCTTCCGAAGCTTGGGCGGAAGTATCTCCTTCACTTCGGCGATCGCGATCACCGGCAGCTGTTTGATGAACAGCAGGAACCACATCGAGAACCAGCCGAAGCTTCCGAGCAGGATCCCGTAGTCCACCCAGGTCGGGCGGTAGCTCGTCCACTGCCACGGCTCGAACTCATGCGACAGCGACGGCACGACGATCACGAACCGCTCGAACCACATTCCGATGTTGACCGTGAACGACAGGATGAAGAGCCACGTGGGGCTGCGCCGTAGCTTCTGCGAGAACAGCGTCAGCGGCAGGATCATGTTGCAGGTGTAGAGAATGGCGGACGACCACCACCACTGTCCCCAAATGCGATTCGCGAAGAAGCTCTGCTCCACCTCGTTACCGCTGAACCACGCGACGAACCATTCGGTCATGTAGGCGCAGCCGACGACGAGCGATGTGAACAGGCACAGCTTCGCGGCGGCGTCGAGGTGATTGATCGTCACGTAGTGTTTGAGTCCAAACCACTTGCGGAGAGGAATGATGATCGTGAAGACCATCCCCATTCCGGAGAAGATCGCGCCGGCAACGAAGTAGGGCGGGAAAATCGTCGTGTGCCAGCCAGGTGTGAGCGCCATCGCGAAGTCGAAGGACACCACCGAGTGCACCGACAGTACGAGCGGCGTCGAGAACGCGGCGAGGAACAAGTACGCGCGCGCGAAGTGTCGCCATTCGTTGTCGGTGTTGCGCCAACCGAGCGAGAGCACCGAGAAAATCCGCTTCCTGATCGGGCTGATGTTCTCCCGGTCGCGCAGCACGGCGATGTCGGGAATCAGTCCGATAAAGAGGAAGGTGCTCGAGATCGTGAAGTACGTGAGAATTGCGAACACGTCCCACACCAGTGGGCTCTTGAACTGCGGCCAGATGTAGCGCCAGTTCGGATAAGGGATAAGCCAGAAGAATTTCCACGGCCGCCCAAGGTGGAGAATCGGGAACAATCCAGCCGTCATGACCGCGAACACCGTCATCGCTTCGGCGCACCGATAAATCGTCGTGCGGAAGCCGGCCCGAAAGAGATAGAGGATCGCCGAGATGAGTGTGCCGGCGTGTCCGATACCGATCCAGAAGACGAAGGTAATGATGTACACGCCCCACATCACCGGCGGATTGTAACCGGCGACGCCAAGCCCACTGTAAATCTGGTACATCCACGTCGCGATGCCGATCAGCAGGAAGAACACGGCGACGCCCAGACCCATGAACCATGCGACGGTCGGGTGCAGTGTCCCGACGATTTCCCTGTCGACCTGCTCGAAATCCTTTACCGCCGGCAGCTGCACGTCAGCCGAGGCGATGTTGGGACGGCGCGGCTCGTCGCGGGCAGGGATGGGCTTTGCGATAGCAGCCATCTCTATGCGCCCCCCACTGCTGCCGGTGACGGATGAGTGATCTTCTTCAGGTAGACGACCGCCGTGTAGGTGTTGAGCTCCTCGAACACGTGGTAAGCTCTGGAATCCTTGGCGAGCTGAGTGACGGTCCAGTTCTCGTCAGCCGCGTCGCCAAACGTAATCGCCCGCGATGGGCACCCCGCGGCGCACGCCGTCGTGAACTCATCGGGTTTGAGCGGGCGCTTCTCCGCCGCCGCGCGATTCTCCGCTTCGCGGATTCGCTGCACGCAGAAGGAGCACTTCTCCATCACTCCCTTTCCGCGCACGGTGACGTCGGGATTCAGCTGCCAGTTGAGCGGCTCAGGGAACGCGTACTGCGGTCTTGCCGGCTCGCCGTAGCCGAACCAGTTGAAGTAGCGAACTTTGTACGGACAGTTGTTCGAGCAGTAGCGGGTGCCGACGCAGCGATTATACACCTGCACGTTCAGCCCGTCGGGAGCGTGATACGTCGCGTACACTGGGCACACCGGCTCGCAGGGCGCGTTGCCGCAGTGCTGACACATCATCGGCACGAACCGCGTGTCGAAATCCGCTCCGCCGTCTTCACCGCCCTCGAAGTACCGCTCGATGCGGATCCACGCCATCTCCCGACTGCGAAGGATGTTCGCTCCGAATCCGGTGCGATCGGGCAAGACCTTACCAACCTGCCAGTCCGCGCCCACCGTCGGGATGTTGTTCTCCGCGTAGCACGCGCTCACGCACGCCGCGCATCCAGTGCACCGTGCGAGATCGACCGTCATCGCCCACCGCCGCTTGGCCATGCCGCTCCAATGGTTCGGATCGTACATGCCCTTGTCGTTCGACAGTGGGTCTCCCTGCTCGCCCTCGGCATCGTTTGCGACCGGAGCTCGCAGCCCAGGAAGAAATGCGTGCGGGGCGTCGCCGGGCATTTCCTCTCCGTGCGCCGCTCCGCCTTCCGGATGCGAGCCCTTGGGCGCTTCCGGACCGCCGTTCTGCGCAATCTCAGTCGCATGCGCCATTCCCGTGTCGTGCCCCGGCCTCCCCGCCCTGAGATCTGCGATCGCTATAGCCTGTCCGATTCCCCGCCCATGCTGGCGAGCCGAACCTTCAGTCGTGACAATGTGGTCGTATCCACCCGCCTTGGAAACGTTCGCCTTGGTCGACACGAACGCGAATCCACCGGCGCGGTCTTCGGCCGCGGGAAGAATCTCGAGCGGATTGAGTCCTGACTTCGCGTAGCGGCCGGAGTGGGTATGTCCGCGGCCAGTCGCAATTGCGACGGTGTCGCGCTGAATGCCGGGATACCGAAGCACGGGCAGCGTCAGAGTTCCGGCTGCCGTCTGAATCGTGACGTGATCTCCGTTCGCCAATCCCATCTTTTCCGCGGTCGCCGGATTCATCTCCGCAACGGTCTGCCAGCAGATCTTCGTTACCGGATCCGGGATCTCCTGGAGCCACGGCTTGTTGGCGCCGCGCCCATCGCCGAGCATCGGGTGCGAGTACACCACCAGATACATGTTGCCGCTCGATTGCTCAATCGGCGCCGCGGCGCGCTGCGCCGGCACTGCCCGCGCAGTGGTCGCCTCTCCGAGCGATCCCGCTGCAATCCCCCGCGGAAGAGCCGTCGTCAGACCGGCAGCGCCGCCCGGGAAGCGGCCAATCAGCCAGCTCCGGTACTCGTTCATGGGATATCGCGCGGCGTTGCCCGTATCCTTCTTCGCGACCGCGATCAACACATCCGATGTCGCGCGCGTGTCGAAAACCGGATCCATCGTTGGCTGCTGCAGCGAGATCGTCCCGCGAACCGGTTCCGCGTCGCCCCACTGCTCGAGCGGGTGATGGTCGGGCAGAATCAGGTCCGCGAGCTCGGACGTTTCATCTGGATAGCTGGAGAAGCTGACCTTGAACGGAACCTTTGCCATCGCAGCGGCAAAGCCTACCGATTTCGGAAGCGTGAAAGTGGGGTTTGCTCCACGAACCATCAACAGCGATACGCTGCCCGATGTCATTCGCTCCGCGAGAGCTCGCAATTCCGCCGGCGACGCCATGCGGTCGAATCCGAGGTAGCCTTCGTTCGGCTTGATCGTTACGCCGACATTCCCCTGCGACTGGTTGAGTTGATTCGCCGCCAACGCAACCTCGAGACCGTCCGTTCCCCCGCCACCGGCCAACACCATGCTCGGCTTCGTCGCAGCGAACTCGCGGCCGAATGCATCGAGGACGGACGCACTGACGCCGGTTGCCTGCGCAACCGCCTCGACTGGCAGCTGTCCGGCAAGCATGCGCACGATTGACATCTCGCTGCCTGGTTTGCAGTCGATCCACTGGTCCGCGTTGAGACCCGTGAGTGAGCGCCGCGGGCCAACGTAGATGAGACGTGGAGCATTCTCGTGATCAGCGCGCGCGTCGGCGAAATCGAGCTGCTGCGGCACCGTAGCGCCCCATCCATCCAGAAAGTCCGCACCGATCGAAACGACGAGCCGCGCGGCACGGAAGTCGAGCTTCGGCAACGCGACGCCGAAGCTCTGTCTGTTGGCAGCGATCGCGGCGTGATCGGCGCCGGCATCGTAGCTGAGATGCGCCGGCAATCCGAAGCCGGCGAGCCACCCATCAAGAAAGCCCGGGAAGCTTCCCGACTCGTGTTGATTGATGAACACGGCGTTCGCGGCACCGCCGCGGCTTCGGGTCTCGTTGATCTTCAGCACGAAGAGCTGGAGCGCTTCGTCCCAGCTGACAGGCTGCAACTGCCCGTTGCGGCGAACCATCGGACCGCGATACCGATCCGGGTTGTAGAGTCCCTGAAGCGCGGACTGTCCACGCGCGCACAGCGCCCCGCGATTCACCGGATGATCGGGATTCCCTTCGAGTTTGATCGTGCGTCCGTCGCGCGTCTCGGCGATCACGCCACACGCGACAGAGCACTCGCGGCACGTCGTCGCGTAATACGTCGAGACGCCGGGAACAGTCTGGTCGGGCGAGACGAGATACGGAATCAGCTTCTCGACTTTTTCCGACGTGCAGCCGAGCATCGTCGTCGCGGCTGTTCCCACGCCCAGGACCTTGAGGAAGTCGCGCCGCTTTACGGCGGCGGGAGCGGAGGCTGCCTTCTCTAAGTCGGTGCTCATTGGGCTAGTAGTGACACGACGCGCAATCGTACCGAGCGCGGAAGGGTGGGTTCGACTGTCCGATGTGACAGTTGATGCACCAACCCATGTTGAGCGAGGAAGCCTGGTAGACCTGCTTCATGTTCTGAATCTGCCCGTGACACGTCTGGCAGGTGACACCCGCGTTCACGTGACGCATATGCGGGAAGTGGACGTACTCGGGAAGCTTGTGGATGCGCACCCACGGCACCGGCTCTTTCTTGTTCCAGTACGCGGCGAGCTTCTGGATTTCCGCCTTGTTGCCTTCCGACGATCCGGCAACGACCGTATGACATCCCATGCACGTGCCGACGGCGGGTAGTCCCGGATCGAAGGATTTGTTCGCCGAGAAATGGCAGTAGAGGCAGTTCATCTTCAGCGTGTCCACATGAATCGTGTGGCGGAAGGCGACCGGTTGAACCGGACTCCTGCCTTCCTCTGAAGAAGCGCCGCTGTATGCAGAGAGCATGGTGGCGAGTGCCGCGATGCACGTGAATCCCGGCACGGCTAGCCATCTGCTTTGCAAGTTCATCCGCGATTATTCGTGTAAAGGCGAGTTAATCAATCGGCTTTGTGAAGAATTTCACAAGCGATCGACAGGCGGAAAAATGTCCGGACTAGCGGTGCGGCGCAAGATGTGTTCTCACCGCTGCAATCATCCGGCCTTACCCTTGGTGATGCGCTCGATAGTTCGGACGACTTCGATGAAAATCGCGCGCAGAAGCGCGATCTCACGCGAGTCGGGCGCGGAACGATAGAAGAGCGTGCGAACGCTTCGCATGATGTGCTCGTGGAAGCGCGTCTTGAAGAAATCGGTGGCGTATAGGCTTCGCTCCGCATCGGCGAACAGTTGTTCGTACTCCTCTGCCGTCGCGGGTGGCGCATCCTTCCTCGGCGGCGCGAGCGTGCGCGTCGCGTCCGCAGCGGAGAGGTGCAGCTCGTAGAGGGAGATCAACACCGCCTGAGCGAGATTCAGCGACGCGTGTCCAGTCGTAGGTATCGTCACGACTACGTGGGCGCGATCGAGGATGTCGTTGGGAAGGCCCTTGTCTTCCCTGCCGAAGAGAAGTGCGACCGGGCCAGAGCGCGCAAAGTCGAGGAGATCGATACTTGCGGCGCGCGGCGTTGTCAGATCGCGCTTGGCCGCTCGTCGACGCGCCGTGAAGCCCGCGACGCGAACGCAGCCTTCCAGCGCTTCCTCGATGGTGTCGCAGTTCCTGATGGTTTCGATGATGTCGCCCGTGTCGTGGGCAATTCCCTCCAGACGCCACGGATCGTATGCGACAGAACGGACGAGGTAGAGGTTCCGGCACCCCATGTTCTTCATCGCGCGAATGGTCGCCGCGATGTTGACCGGATCCTGGGGCTCGTACAGAACTACGCGCACGGCGGAGAGAACCGAGTCCACGACGGGAGCCGGGTTCTCGCTGCGGCGGTCAGCCGTCCGAGTCATGTAACCAGATGCAAAATGCTGCCCTCCACTTCCGCGTCATCACGGATAATGGAGGACAGCATTGCGCCGGGGCAACCGACTCGCCCCGGCGAGATTGCCGGAGCCCCTAGACGACGGGTCGGCCGGTGACGAGACGATAGACGATCACGATCACGGCCACTACGAGCAGCAGATGGATCAGCGGGCTAGCGACATGGAAAGCCAGGAACCCCAGAATCCAAAGGACGAACAGAATTACCGCGATGGTCCAAAGCATTGATGGTATCCTCGCAAGAAGTGAGTTACTACGCGCAACATAGGCAACGAGTATGCCTGAGCTTCTGGAGCGGCCCGGGTTCGAACAGCTCGTTTTGCTCGCCGACAGCGTTAGCCCTTAGAACAGGTCGCTCTGCGGAGCGACATCGTAGCGAACTCGCCCTGCGTCAATGCGTCCGAAAGAAGTAAGACGATGCGGCTCCGTACCGGCGTCGAGTATGTGCAGAACCGGACAATCGGCAGCGACGGCGGCGTCGGAAATCAGCAAGCGGTGACAGCGCCACGGAACCGCTTCGGCGCACATGATCGCCGTGGCTTCGAGTCTCGCCAGCTTCAACAGATCCTCGAGCGCGTCTCTGAACTCGCGCGTTTCCATGTAGTCCGCGTAGGCCCGGAAACTCGCGTTTTTCCAAAGAGCGTTGTGCGAATCGCGCCGCCCCCGGCGCCGACCGCCCAGCGAAGGCAGGTGGGAGTACCTCAAGCCGGCATCGATCAGCGCTCGGTCGAAGTCCGGTCGCGAAAAGTGCGGGTATCTCGCCGATGTGGGAAAGGCGCGAACATCGACCAGATGTGTCGCGCCTTCTCTCTTCAGCAGCCCAAGAAACTCCTCGAGCGATCGAGTGGAGTGCCCGATCGTAAAAAGACTAGCGGGGGCCACGCTCCGTAAAGCTGCCTCCCTCGACGCGCGGAGTCCCGGAGGGAGGAGTGATTCCGGTTGACCCTGTCTGGTGCAGCGCCTGCCTGCCGAGCAAAATCCTGGTCGCCCTTACATCGTGCCCCATGTCGATCAGGAGCAGCGCGAGATCTCCGCTTCCCCAGAGCAAGCCCGCGAGCACTACAAGGCGGCTCATCTCGCCGAGCAGCGTCGGAATCGAAGTGGTGCCCTGAGTGACGAGTCCGGTGATGATCTCCGATACCAGGAGCAGCAGCAGAATGATCGCCATCAGCTTGAACAGCTTCGACAGGTACCCCAGTCCCACATAAGGCTCGAGATCGGCCAGTCTCACCGGCATCGCCGGGTCCCGCTTCGGGTTGGCTGGGGTGTGTCTGTGATCTTCGGCTGGGTTCGCGAGGCTACCGGTAGTTGCCTTGTCCATTAGCTATCTCCTGTTCCTATCCAGCGAGCGGGGTAGCCTCGCGTGTCTATATGGGTGAACGGCCCGTGCGCTGACGTGCCAGAATATATGCCGCACCCTCCTATCAGCGAAGGGTGTGCCCGCTCGACGCGGCTTACGGCATCCTGGATGACTTTGGCATCTGCAATATTCACGCGCCCGTCATGATTCAGGTCGTCCATCTGCCCGTTGCCGTCATTGTCGATGAAGATGTCGTTGGCGTCGCCGTACATATGGCGGCTCAAGGCGGCACGTCCCCGGGGATCGCCGCCGCCCGCGTTGTACTGCGGCGTCCGGAATCCGCTCATGACACGAACTCCGTTGGGATTGATGCCGTGCTCCTTCAGATCCTGGAGAACCAACTCGTCCTTGTCGATCATCTTCATGTCGATGACGATGTATTTCGGCCAGATACCCTGCTGGTCGTGCGGAAGAAAATCCTTGAGCTTGAAGTGATCGGACAGCTGGGTGTTCTGATTCTGCTGCGTCACTTCGATGAATCCGCCAGGCGGATCGTAGCTCACGCCTGGTCTGCCTTTTCGCGCCGCTGGCCAGTTTCCTATGTAGTACAGCCCCAGCCGTCCTGACCGCTTCTCGGTTGCGGGGCGAAGGGTGATGACGCTGAAATCCGCGAGCGGTTTGATCGCGTTCCCCACCCTTAGGGCTAGGTTCCAGATCCCGGGCCGCGCCGGCGCGACAGCCTTGGACGTCGACTCCGCGGCCGCTCCAGACGAGAACGTTGCGACTGCTCCGGCGGGCAGGGTGTCCGCGAGAATAGGCGTGATCGGTGTGCTGGGCTGCTGAATTCTCACGCGGAGCTTGCCGCTCTCTCCGCGCGCGGGTACGGCGAGAGCAGTGAGGGCGGCGTCGGTCAAATAGGCTACGGACGGAGCGGAGCGCTCGGTAAGAGCAGTGGCGATGTTCGCCGTCGCGGGCGTCACCACGTCGCCAGCGCCAGTCGCGCGAGCGCGCGCGATGGACCACGACCAGCCAACCGCGAACAGGACGAGCATTGCAACCGAGACGATGTTGAAGATCCGTTCAGCTCTGCCGGGAGGGGAGCGGCGAAAGCCCCGAGGACGCTGCTCCGGAAAGGCGAGCAGCCAGTCTCCCGGAGTTGATTTGCGATGGGGTGGAGTTGAACTTGAACGTCTCTCGGTCATCCTACCTCATTAACACGGGATTGATGCAAGCAATCACTGACCTGTTCAACCATCTCTCGAATCTTCCTGAGCTTGTGCAGTGGGCCGGGCTCTTCGGCCTAGCGCTCATCGTCTTCTCCGAGACTGGCCTCCTGTTCGGTGTATTTCTACCGGGCGACTCCCTTCTGGTTACCGCGGGCCTCCTCGCCGCGCGCGGATACCTCAATGTATACGCTCTGGCGCCCGTGCTCACCCTCGCTGCGATCTGCGGCAACACCCTTGGCTACGTCATCGGTCGAGCCTCAGGTCCGCGGATCTTCAATCGAGAGAATAGCCTCTTCTTCAACAAAAAGCATGCTATCCGGGCGCACGAATTCTATGAGAAATATGGGAGCGGAACGATCATTCTAGCCCAATTCATGCCGGTGATCCGGACGTTTTCGCCGGTAATCGCCGGAATCGCTTGCATGACGTTCAGACAGTTCATGACGTTCAACATCATTGGCGCATTCGCCTGGATCTGGAGCATGCTGGCGATTGGATATTTTCTGGGCAGTTATATTCCGGGAATCGATCAGCACATCGAGATAGTCGTAGTGA
>JBBQWD010000031.1:0-11160 GCA_038210945.1 Gemmatimonadales bacterium | reverse complement strand
ACGCCAATGAGAAGAAGATGCTCGCTACCGTCGCGCAGCTCCACTCCGGGCAGTAGAACCGTTCCGTCGCCCGAAACAGCCGGGTTCCTCGCTTCACCATCCAGAGCGCCATCGAATGTTCGGTGGTCGGTCACGTAAGCGGCATCGAAACCTGATCGTTGGTGCCATTCCCGATTTCGCTCCGCGGTGAATCCAGCCCGGCCATCGTGCGATGCTTCGGTGTGACTGTGAAAATCCACGGCGATCAGATCGGAATCGCTCAGCGACAGGGACGCCATCGGCCGTGGGGCGATCAGCATGATTCCCAGCATTGCCACCGTGCCACCGAGAACCCCTACCGCGCAGCGCAGAGTCCGAACGGGGCAGAAATAGCCGAGCGCACGGCGCTGGCGAATGAGCGTCGCCGCAATGAAGCAAACCGCGCACAGGATGAACGTCGCCCAGTATTGTGCGGGTGAAAGAATCGTAATTGCGTCGAGGATGTTGGAGGCGGGAGCGAACAGGTCGTACAGGAATGGCGTGCGCAGAGTCGCGTGGGGCGGGGAACCGGGATTGGCGACGTTCACCAGAGGCGACAACGAAAAAACCGCCGTGATAATGAGTGTAGCGGTGATCACGAGCGGCCATCGGTATCGCGAGATGCGTCGTAATTTCAGTGTCTGCAAGAGCCTCGTAGGTGGAGTGCGATCGCCGGTGCGTACTTAGAGTAGACGTTTGAGCTGTCGCTAAGATGACACCTGTGCGACGCGTGGGAACGTCACGACGACTCTTGTGCCCCGTCCGGGCTCTGAAGAGACTGCAATATCCGCCCCATGTTCTCTGGCGATCCAGCTGGCGATCGAGAGGCCGAGCCCCGCGCCTTCGGTTCTGCTCCGTGCGGTGTCTCCTCGAAAAAATCTCTGAAAAATCCGTGACAGGTCATCGGTCTTGATTCCAATCCCCGTATCCTCGACGACGAAGGTCGGGGCATCATCCTGCATGGAAACCCTGATTCGCACCACTCCGCCCGCGTCCGTGAACTTGATCGCGTTATCCAGGAGGATCATGATGAGCTGCCGAATCAAAGCAGCATCACCCACGACTGCGGCTTCCTCGAATTCATCCACGGAGACCTCGACTCCCTTCTGCTTGCCGACGAGTCGGGCAGCTCCAGCGGCATCGATCGCTATGTCGTCGAGGAACAGCCGCTCTCGGTCCAGCGGTCGTTCTCCCGAATCGGCGCGCGCAAGCACGAGGAGACTGTCGACGATTCCACCGAGCCGGCGCGCCTCGGTCTCGACACCACGAAGAGCGGAGACATAGTTCGCGGCTTCACGCGGCTGCTGCAGCGCAACTTCGGCACGCGTCCTCAGGACGGTTATGGGAGTCCTAAGCTCGTGCGCGGCGTCTGCCATGAACCGGCGCATGAACAGTATGGAGCGTTCGATCGGCTCGGTGGACTTCCGCACGAGCAGGAACCCTCCGGCGGCGACCAGAACGAGCGCCGCGAATGCGACACCCGCGAAGGCGGTGATGAGGTCGGCATACTTGTCCTCGAGCTCGACGCGATCGGCGACAGCGACCGCCACCAATTCTTTACCGGATTCCAGCTTGAAACGGCGTGCGTGGAGTCTGAGAGTCTTGTCGGTCGCGACCGTTTCATGCTGGACGGTGATGTCCCCGACTTTGGCCGCCTGTCTCGCTGCCTGACGGATCCACTCGTCGGTATTCGCGGGCTTGACCGGATCTCCCTGGAGATCCAGCAGATAGAGCATCCGATCGGGGATGTTCAGCTCGTCGACGGCATCGATCACCCGGCCGCGCGCGCCGGCTGCTTCCATCTCGCGGATCCGTGCCGCGCGAACGAGCTCTAGAGTCGCGCTCTTGAGAGACGCGTCGAGCTGCTGCGAGAGCTGACGGCTGATTACTGAAAACAGAGCCGCGCCCAACAGCAGGATGATCAGACCGAATGTGGCGACGTACCAAACCGTGAGACGCAGCCGGAGTCTTACGAGCCGCTGTATCCCAAGGCGGGATGAGCTTGCTTCAATCGCCAAAGCGGTATCCGGCTCCTCGCACAGTCTGAATCAGTTTTTCGGAGTAGTCGTCGTCGATCTTGCGGCGCAAGCGGCGCACGAGAACTTCGAGCACATTCGTGAACGGATCGTGGTTCTCGTCCCAGACGTGGGCCGTGATGGCGGCACGGTCAACGACCTGCCCGTGATGAATCACGAAAAACTCGAGCAGCGAGAACTCCTTCGCAGTCAGCTCGATCGCATTTCCCGCGCGCCGTACTCGGTGGGCGTTGAGATCTACCTCGAGATCCGAAACGCGCAGAGTCTCGGGGAGTGGCGCCCCACGTCTTCGCGCCAGCGCGCGAACTCTCGCCAGCAGCTCACGGAACGCGAATGGCTTCGTGAGGTAATCGTCCGCGCCGACTTCCAACCCGGCAACGCGGTCATCCACGGTATCGCGCGCCGTCAACATCAGGATTGGCGTCGCCACTTCGCGCTTCCTGAGCTCGCGGCAGAGATCGAAACCGTTCCCGCCGGGCAACATGACATCGAGGATGATGACATCGAAGGTGCCAAGTACCGCCTTCATCTGACCGTCGCCGTAGGTCGACTCGGTCACGACCTGCACGCCCTGCTCACCGAAGCCGGTCTTGATTATCGCCGCGAGGCCTGGATCATCCTCCACCAGCAGAACTCTCATTCAGGCCAATCTACACAGGCCTCGCAACGGCGCGACTCCCCTGTAATGGTCGCGACAGGTCTCGCCGGTATACTTCGCTCCGTCACGTAGCCCCCGCCGTTGCGGGTGGCAGAGTAACCCAATTGGAGGACAAATGTTCAAAGTGATCGCTCTCGCTTTCGCCGCTGCCACCATCGCAGGCACCGCCGGCGCCCAGGCGACGGGCACCTACAAGGCCAGCGCCAAGCCGGCCGCAAAGAGCACGGCCGCCAAGCGACACCGCATGGTGAAGAAGGAAGAGAGCCAGGCGGCGCTACAGAAGGAAGCGAAGATCTCCGAAGAGACTGCGCGCGCGACCGCGCTCAAGGAAGTTCCGAACGGAACGATCAAGTCGAGCGAGCTGGAGCGCGAGCACGGTAAACTGATTTACTCTTTCGACATCACCGTCCCTGGCAAGACCGGTATCGAAGAGATCAACGTGAACGCGATCGACGGATCTGTCGTCGCCCGCGAGCACGAGACGCCGAAGATGCAGAAGGCCGAAGCAGCGCAGGAAGCAAAGGAAAAGAAAGCAAAGAAGTAACGACGCGGGCTTTGCCCGCTGCGTGATTGCGCACCGCCGGGTGGGAGAGGGTCTATGGAATAGGCCTTGCGCTCACCCGGCTTGTCTTTATCCGCACTCGACTGAGCCCTTGATACGCATATCCGTACGCACAATCGTCCTGCTTGCCATCGCTTTGCCTTCGGGCGTGCGCGGCCAGCAGCCTGTCACTCGAGAGCAGGCGATCGAAGCGGCCGTGACTCGGGGAGCTCGTGCAGCTGTCGCCAGGGCCGACACTCTGATTGGGGCGGCGCGGCTGCTCACCGCGCGAAGCTGGGATAACCCGTCGCTTGCGGCCACCTACTCAAAGGCGCCTCCGAACTACCACGCCATCGTGGATCTTCCGCTCGATGTGACTGGAATTCGTGGAACGCGCATCCGAGCCGCTGAAGCGAGCAGACTCGCGAGCCAGTACCGATTCGAGTTCGAGCGGGCCGCCGCTGCGCTCGACGCCGACACGAGCTACACCCGTGCGCTAGCCGCACTGGAACGCGTGCGACTATCGAGGAGAAACGCAAAGGACGCCGACAGCCTCCGCCACATGGCCGCGATCCGGCGCGATGCGGGGGATGCGAGCGAGCTGGACGTTCTGCTCGCTACCGTCAACGCCGGGCAGGCCGCCAATCTGGCGATCGCCGATTCGGTGACACTAATCTCGAGCATATTTGACCTTCAGACCGTAATGGGTTTGGACACCACACGGATTGCAATCGTCCCATCCGACTCGCTGACAATGCCACCGCTGACGGCTCCAAGTGCAATCCCCGACGTTGCGCTTCCGATCGCCGCCGCCCGACAGATGCTGTCGGCCGCGGACCTTTCGGTCAGCGTGCAGCGACGAAGTCTGTTCACGCCGTTCAGTCTCCAGGCGGGAATCGAATGGGGTGATCCGGGATTACAGGGTGTGCTGCCGACCGTCGGGTTCTCCATACCGCTTCCTTTACTCAACAGAAATCGCGGACCAATTGCGCAAGCGGTGGCGGAGCGGGAGAGAGCCCGGGCGGAGCTTTCACTTGCGCTGTTCCAGACTCAGGCAACGATCGGGCGAGCTCGTCGCGAACGCGCCGTCGCGCTGGAGAAGCTTCAGCGCGACCGCGTACTCGTTGAAAGCGCGAATCGCATCGTCGCGATGTCACTCGTCGCGTATCGCGAAGGCGCGCAGGGCTTGCCCGCCGTGCTCGAAGCTCAGAGGAACGCGCGCGACATCCTCTCGCAATACATCACCGATCTCGCTGATGCATGGATCGCGACGGCGACGCTTCGCCTCTACTCTCTCACCATCCCCGCAAGATGAGGCTTCTCGTAATCGCCGGCATGGTCCCGTTTGCAGTCGCGTGTCGCAGCTCGGATCCGGCGGCGGATCCCGCGGCTGTCGTTCAAGTCAAGACCGCAGTCGCGGCGATTCAACCCTTTGAGGACCGGGTCGGCTCGATAGGGACCGTGACCGTGCACAGCGGACACTTCGCTTCCCTCAGCGCCCCGGCTCCGGCGCGTATCACGACGGTGTACGTCTCCGTCGGTCAGAAGGTCTCGGTTGGAACACCGCTCATCGCGTTCGAGCAGACACCGTTCATCACGGCGGCACAGAGCGCCGAGGCAGCACTGGCAGCGGCACAGCGCGCATACGATCGCGCTCGCCGCCTGGCCGATGCCGGGATCGTTCCCCGCAAGGACGCCGAGGCAGCGGCAAAGGATCTGGCGCAGGCCCGGGCGACCGCGATCACAGCGCGCAGGCTGGCGCAGCTCGCCGTAGTCAGAGCTCCCATCTCCGGAGTGGTGACGAAGCTCAACGCGTCGATCGGAGCTTCGGCCGACGTGAACCAGCCGCTCGTCGAAGTCGCCGATCTCAGCGCACTCGACATTGTGTTCAACGTCGCGCCATCGGATGCTGCGCACATTGCGCCGGGAGCGTCGGTGACTCTGAGCGCCGGCGAGACCGCCACGGGGGAAGCCCTTGGCATCGGACGAATAATGTCGGTCGCCGGAACCGTCGATTCCAGCACGCGGAGCGTGGAGGTGCGCGCCCAGGCTCCTCCGTCTGCGCGGGCACTGCGGGTCGGTGAGACGATCTTTGGTCAGATCAGCGCTGGCACGAAGCCACGAGCCATCGTAGTGCCGGTCGCCGCGCTCGTTCCGGATGGCGATGGATTCAAGGTGTTCGTCGTCAACGCCGCCAACATTGCGCTCGCTCGCAAAGTGACCGTCGGGCGTCGTACCGACGCGGTCGCCGAGATCACCAGCGGTCTTGCCGGCGGCGAACGAGTCGTGACCGAAGGCGCCTATGGAGTAGACGACAGCGTCAAGGTAAGCCAGGCGAAATAGTGCACTCACTCTTCGACCTGCTCGCCGCGCAGCGGCGATTTGTCTATCTGGTCGTCGGACTGCTGAGCGTTGCCGGCCTTTACGCCGCCACCAGGCTTCCGTCGGCGATCTACCCCGAGCTCGCGTTCCCCCGCATCCTGATTGTCGCGGAAGGCTCGGCGCTCGGCGCGCGGCAGATGGTGTTCAGTGTCACACGTCCGATCGAGGAAGCGATCAGCATTGTTCCGGGCGTGATCCGCGTCAGATCGCGCTCCATTCGCGGGGGCTCGGAGATCAGCGTCACGTTTGCCGACAACGCGGACATGATGCTGGCGCTGCAGCAGGTGCAGGCCCGCGTGAACGAAGTGCGTTCGCAGCTGCCCGCCGAGCTGACCATCAACGTCGAGCGGATGACTCCGTCGCTCTTTCCGATTCTATCCTACAACCTCGAGGGCGGTGATCCGGGTACGCTCTACGACATCGCGCGGTATCAGCTCAAGCCGCTGATCTCTCGCGTTCCCGGTGTTGGTCGTGTCGACGTTCAAGGCAGCGACATTCGCGAAGTCGAAGTCGTGGCGGATCCGACGCGATTGGCAGCACAGCGTCTCACGTACGACGACCTGGCAAACGCGATCAAGCAGGCCACCGGAGTCAATGCGGTCGGACGCGTCGCGCAGGACTACAAGCAATACCTGATCGTCAGCGCGCAGGAAGCCCATACGCCGGACGACATTGCGAATGTGGTGGTGGCGAAGGGACTGCGCGTACGCGACATCGCTACGGTTACACTGGGTAGCGTCGATCATGTAATGATCATATCCGGAGACGGTAAGCCGGCGGCGCTGCTGAACATCACGCGGCAGCCCGGCGGAAACACGCTCGCGATCGTGGACAGCGTCGCGAGCCTCGCTGCCGCGGTACGAAAGACTCTCCCAGCAGGTGCGTCTCTCAAGCCGGTCTACGATCAAGGGGCGCTAGTCCGCGACGCAATGGCATCGGTCCGGGACGCGATGATCATCGGCGCCGTCCTCGCCGTCATCATTCTTCTCCTGTTCCTCCACCACGCGCGCATCACCGCGATCAGCGCTTCGTCGATCCCGTTGACTCTCGCCATCAGCGTCTTCGCCATGTACATGCTGGGCCAGACGTTCAACCTGATGACACTCGGCGCAATGGCGATTGCCATCGGCCTTGTCATCGACGACTCGGTCGTCATCACGGAGAACATCGTCCGGCACCTGCGGCTGACGAACAATCGCCACGAAGCAATTCGCCAGGCGGTACAGGAGCTTATCTGGCCGGTTACTACGTCGACCATCACCACGGTCGTCGTATTTCTGCCGCTGCGGCTGCTGACTGGAGTCGTCGGGCAGTTTTTCGCGGCGCTTTCCATCACGCTCACGATCGCGGTGCTGGTCTCGCTTCTCCTCGCGCTTTCCATAATCCCGCTGATGGCGGATCAGTTCCTGAGAGAGAAGGACACGGATCACGATTCGCCTGGCGCGGAGTCAACGGGCGCGACCAAGAATCCGGGCGTGCTCGCTCGCGTCAAGGAATCACTGGACGCTCTGTCCACGCGCTATCAGAGGTCGCTCGAGAAAGTGCTCCATCACCCGCGGCGGATGCTCCTTGCGGGGGCCATTCTGATCGTTGCCGGGATCCTTGCCCAACGATTCGTTGGAACGGGGTTCCTTCCCTTGATGGATGAGGGGGCATTCGTTCTCGACTACTTCACGCCGGGAGGAACGGCGCTCGCGGAAACCGACAGACAGCTCCACATCGTCGAGCGGATCCTCGCCAACACTCCGGAAATCGTCGCAACGTCGCGGCGCACTGGAGCGGAGCTCGGCCTGTTCGCGACCGAGCAGAACACCGGCGACATCGTTGCGCGACTCAAGCCGCAGAGCCAGCGATCTCGCACGATCTTCGAAGTGATCGACGAGGTGCGGGGGAAAGTCACCGCCGCAGTTCCGCGTCTCCAGATCGATTTCGTTCAGATCCTCTCGGATGTCATCAATGATCTCGCCGGCTCGGCGCGTCCGATCGAGATCAAGATGTTCGGCCCGGATCTCGCGCGGCTCGAGGGATATGCGGAGAGCCTCGAGCCCAAGCTGACTCAGGTATCCGGCCTCGTCGACCTGTTTAACGGCGTCAGCGAGCCGACCGCCGAGTTGGCGATGCGGGTCAACGGCGCCGAAGCGAACAGAGTTGGTCTGACTCCCGAGCAGATTTCCATCTCGGCGATGGGCGCTCTCCTCGGCTCCCCTGCCGGCGAGGTGAGGCTCGAGGACCGAGCCATCGGTGTTCGCGTGCGCGCACCGGACAGCGTTCGCTACAATCCGAATCGGCTGCGAACACTGCCGATTGTCTCGCCTCAAACCGGCGCGACCGTTCCGTTGGGGACACTCGCCGATTTCCAGCCGACCGAGACGCGCGCGCGGCTGTTGCGGGAAGATCAGCAGCAGATGATCGCAGTCACCGCTGACGTCAGCGACAGATCGCTCGGCGCCGTCGTCAACGATGTGAAGCAGATCCTGGCGGCCAACCGCCCGCCGTCTGGGGTTCGCATCGAGCTCGGCGGCCAGTACGCGAGCCAGCAGGAGGCTTTTCGGGGATTCCTCGTCGTGCTTGGGCTCGCCGTCGCGTGCGTCGTCACGGTGATGGTCCTCCAGTTCCGATCGTTCATCGAGCCATTCGTGGTGCTGCTCGCAGCGCCGCTCTCGTTCGTCGGCGCGATGGGATTGCTGCTGCTCACGGGGACGCCGCTCAACGTCTCGTCGTTCATGGGGCTGATCCTTCTCGTCGGCCTGATCGTAAAGAACGGAATCATTCTCCTGGATTTCACACACCACCGGATGCAGACTGAGGGTGTGCCGCTGGATCGCGCTCTCGTCGAAGCGGGAGGTGTCAGACTGCGGCCGATTCTGATGACGACGTTGTGCACGCTATTTGGTTTGTTGCCGTTGTCGCTCGGCTTGGGCGCGGGGAGCGAGATGCAGCGGCCGCTCGCGCTCGCCGTTATCGGCGGCCTGACGCTTTCCACGCCGATCACCCTATACGTCGTTCCGACCTTGCTGGTGGCCATCAGGGGCCGGAATTATCGGCTCCCCATCGAACACTTCCGGCACCAGCCGCGACACTAGTACGGCGCCTCGAGAGAGGGCTGCGATTCTTATGCTGAGTACTACGTCAGCGTACGTATTTGGCTCCGTCTGTCTGCAATGTATGCTCCTCCTCAATCGAGCCGGCGAGGAATACCCACTCCGGCCCAAAGCACACAAATACAACGGAGCTCAACGTGAAATTTCCTTACTCGTGCAGTTGGGCCCTCGTGCTGGCGCTGAGCGCGCCGGCATTCGGCCCGGGAGCGCTCGCACAGGCAAGCCAGGATCCAACGGGGACGTCGGAAATTGGCCTCACGGTGTTGGATCCAACGTTACCGGCGGTGGCTATCCAACCGGCCACTCCGGCGACGGCGGTTCACGCCGACAAGCCGGCACTGATGGTGATGGGCTTCGAGTCCGGGACGGTCTCCGCGCAAGTGAAGGACAAGCGCGGGTTCATGGCCATGCTCACGGGGAGGCACGGAGACGGCAACGAGAAGTACGATCCTTCCCAGCTTGGCATTGGCATCGCCGACATGCTGATCGAGAAACTGCTCGCGACCGGGCAGTTCCGGCTGCTGGAGAGAAAGCCGCAGGAATCTGCCTCCGGAGCCCATTTCATCGTGAGCGGCTCCGTTACCAGGTTCGGTTTCGAGGAGCGCAACGTCGGCGGATTTGCCGCGAATTTCGCGACGATGGGACTTCTCAGCGTCAAGCAACATAAGACGGATGTGGTACTCACAGCCCGCATCATCAACGCCGCGACGGGTGAGATCGTCGCCAGCATGACCAGCGAGGGTATTTCGGGTAAGGGCGGGGGAGTCCGCGTTTTTGGGATGGGAACCGGGGGCGCCGGTGGCGGGGATTTCAGCACGTCCAATTTCAGGTCGACGGCCATCGGCCAGGCAACCGAGCGCGCGGTCGCGCATCTCGCCGAGAAGATCGTGGAGAAGAAGGCGTCGTTCTGATCTGGTGTTGGCGATCGTTTGCGGATGGGCGGTGCCCTTGTCTCGGTCTCCGCCTACCTTTACGGCATGACGACGCAACCGATCGCACATCCGCCCGAGACACTCGAAGGCTGGTTCGCGCTGCATCAGATCTTTCGACTCAGACAGCCGAAGCTAGGTGCCGGCCGGCTAGCGAAGATGGTTCAAGTCGCCGCCAATGCAGGTAAACCAAAAAGCAAATTACCGGCAAAGGCGCGAACGAAAAAAGCCGGAACTGCCGAGGGGTGGAGCTGTTTCGTCAGGCTGATCGGATCCAGCGCCGATCTGATGGTGATTCACTTTCGCGATTCACTCGACTCGATCGCCGCTGCGCAGGATGATCTGGCGCGCTCGCAGCTCGGCGGCGTTCTCGAGCCCGCGTACACTTTTCTGAGCGTGGCCGAGGCGGGACTCTACCATCTCACCGCCGAGCTCGCGCGCGCTGCCGCGGCACGCGGCGGCAACGTTGGGGACGACGAGTACACGCGCGCGCTTGCCGAACGCGCAAAAACGGAGAAGGAAAGTGCGCACGTCCGGCGAAGACTCTACCCTGAGCTTCCCGCGGACATGCCGTACGTCTCCTTCTATCCGATGTCGAAGCGGCGCGACGCAGTGCAGAACTGGTACACGCTGACGCTCGACGAGCGCAGCCGCCTGATGCAGGCGCACGGACTTACGGGCCGCCGCTACGCCGGAAAGGTGCAGCAGGTAATTACGGGCGCGATCGGTTTGGACAAATGGGAGTGGGGAGTGACGCTGTTCGGGCGGGACCCACTGGAGTTCAAGAAGCTGGTGACGGACATGCGCTTCGATGAAGTGAGCGCGAAGTACGCGGAGTTCGGCGACTTTTACGTGGGGAAGATCATCCCGGCCTAGCCGCTGCAGACCGCGAGGGCTCGTTACTCCGGAGCCGTCGCTCCGCGGGGCAACGTCAAGGTGAAGGTGGAACCCACTCCTACCTTGCTCGATACCGTAAGGTCACCGCCCATCGCGCGCGCGAGGTCTCGGCTGATCGACAACCCGAGGCCCATTCCTTCATGAGAGCTGCTGAGGGAGCGCCAAGCGGCACGAACGGCTCGAAGATGGATTCCAATTTGTGATGGGCGTGATTGGAGTTTTCGCCTTGGGCCGCGGCTTGGCGACTTTCGATTGGCGGACAGATAGCGGGTGCTTCTTTGCCTTTTCGCTCATGACTCTCTGGACACAGGCAATGCATGGACGTGCTGCTGGAGACCGATGAGCCAGAGGGTGCGACAAAGCTCGGCCATGTGATGGCAACAGCGAGAAATCTTGATCTGAGTTGCGAGCGTGCAAGCAACGTCCCCATTGGAGCGGACCGCGCGCCAGTTGGGTTGTAGTGACGGTAGTGAGCGACTATACTCAGCAGTCTGTTTGCGGCTCGAGTTTCCGAGCTTGAACGGGACGTAGCGCAGCCCGGTAGCGCACCTGAATGGGGTTCAGGGGGTCGCGGGTTCAAATCCCGCCGTCCCGATTT
>JBBQWD010000030.1:0-11208 GCA_038210945.1 Gemmatimonadales bacterium | reverse complement strand
CGCGGCGCGAAGAGAGGTCTTGCAACGCTCTGTCTTGGCGGCGGTGATGCCGTCGCGCTCAGCGTCGAGCGCGCGAACTAGAAACAGTCTGACAGAGTTTCTGCCTTCGAGCCCGCGACGCCACTTGGAGGCACAGCGGGCGGCGCAATCCAGACTGAACGGCTTCCTCCGCGCGCTCGGCCTGATCGTCGGGTTCTACGCGTTGTGGACGGGGCTGGAATGGGCGGCGCTCAAAGTACCAGGTCTCGAGCGTGTGGACGTTCGGGAGCTCTTCATTCCGTGGTCGATGCTCGTCAGCGTTGTTGTTGCGACGTACGTGATGCTCCGGCTCGTTGAAAAACGCCCGTGGAGCACGGTCGGCCTGGATCGTCCCGCTGCTTCGCCTCGAACTTTGCTTCGGGGCGTCGCGTTCGGCGGCCTCACCATCGGCGTCGCAAGTCTTGTCCTGCTCGCGTTTCACCAGCTGCAGATCCAACGCAGTATTCCCGGCAGCTGGTGGGGAGCCGCGGAGCGCTCGAGTGCAATCCTGCTGCCGGCCGCTTTCTGGGAAGAGCTCTTCTTCCGCGGGTACGCCTTTTCCGTACTGAGACGGGCGGCGGGTTGGAGAACGGCGCTCGTCGTCACGAGCATCGCATTCGGGCTAATACACGCGGGGAACCCGGGTGCCGACGCGGAATCGATTCTGGCGGTAACAGTCGCGGGATTCTTCCTCGGGATTATCCTTCTGGCGACGCGGAGTCTGTACGCGGCCGGCATCGCACACTTCGCCTGGAACTGGGTGATGGCCGTCGCCCTGCACATCGAGGTAAGCGGGATGACGTCGGCGTATCCGGATTACCGCACAATCGAAACGGGACCGGATTGGCTGACCGGCGGGCCGTGGGGTCCCGAAGGCGGGCTTGCAGCCGTCGTGGCGATGTTCGTTGGAATCTTTTACCTGTACGGGCGCTACCTGGGCCGAATGGAGTGGAAAGCATGACCGACCGCATTGCGGTTGTTGGAGCGGGACAGATGGGGAACGGGATCGCGCACGTCCTCGCGCAATCCGGATTCCAGGTCACGATGATCGATGTGTCCCAGGAGGCACTCGACAACGGTAGATCGACCATCGCGAAGAACATCGAGCGGCAGGTGAAGAAGGGAACGATCCCGGCTGAGGATCAGGTGAAAATCCTTTCGCGGATCGATCTCAACATGGACCTCGAGGCGGCCGGCGACGCGTCGCTCATCATCGAAGCGGCGAGCGAGGATGCCGGCCTCAAGTATCGGATCTTCACTGACCTCGATCGGATCGCGAAGCCAAAAGCCGTTCTCGCCACCAACACCAGCTCCATCTCTATTACCGAGATCGCGCGCCGCACTTCACGCCCTGACAAAGTCGTCGGGATGCACTTCATGAATCCGGTGCCGGTGATGAAACTGGTCGAGATCATTCGTGGCCTCGCGACATCGGATGAGACAACCGAATACGTGACGGATCTGAGCAAGCAGCTCGGGAAGACGCCTGTCGAAGTCAACGACTTCCCTGGCTTCGTATCGAACCGAGTGCTGATGCCGATGATCAACGAAGCGGTGTACTGCCTGATGGAAGGCGTCGGCAAGCCGGAAGCCATCGACCAGGTGATGACGCTCGGCATGAATCACCCGATGGGTCCGCTCGCGCTGGCTGATCTCATCGGCCTCGACACCTGCGTCGCAATCCTCGACGTGTTGTGGGAAGGGCTCGGCAATCCGAAATACGCCCCGTGCCCGCTGCTGAAGAAATACGTCGCCGCTGGTTGGCTCGGTCGCAAGAGTGGCCGCGGCTTCTATACCTATAAGAAGTAAGACAGCGTGTCCTGGGCTCTCCACCCGCTCACAGAAGAACAGTCCGAGGTTCAGAAGCTCGCGCGCGAGTTCGCGCATGCAGAGATCACTCCGTACGCGGCGGACTGGGACCAGCGGGCGTACTTCGAGCCTACCCTCGTCAAGAAGCTGGGCGACCTTGGATTCCTCGGCATGATGGTGCCGGAAGAGTACGAGGGGCTCGGCGCCGACACGGGCACCTACCTGATTGCGCTGGAGGAGATCGCGGCGGCCGACGCATCGGTCGCGGTGCTCATGAGCGTGCACAACTCGCTGCCGACGCAGATGATCCTCCGTTACGGCAGCGATGCTCAGAAGGATCGGTTCCTCAAGCCAATGGCGCGCGGTGAGATACTCGGCGCCTTTGCGCTTTCAGAACCAGAGGCGGGGTCGGACGCGTCCGCGCTCACGGCGCAGGCAGTCAAAGATGGGAAGTCCTGGATCATCAACGGGACGAAGTCCTGGGTCACCAACGGCAACACCGCTGGCGCCATCATCACGATGGCGCGTACGGATACGAGTGGCGCGCGGCGAGGGGGGCGGGGGATCGGCGCATTCATCATCACGCCGGATCTGCCTGGCTTCAACGTTGGCAAGAAAGAAGACAAGCTCGGCCTCCGCGCATCTCCGACTGTGCAGCTCAACTTCGACAACATGCGCGTGCCCGCCGAGAATCTTCTTGGCGACGAGACCCAGGGATTCATTTACGCCATGCAGTCGCTGGACAACGGCCGGCTCGGCATCGCAGCGCAGGCGATCGGCATTGCACGTTCAGCACTCGAGCACTCGGTGGCATATGCAGGCGAGCGGAAACAGTTCGGAAAGGCAATCAAGGAATTCGAAGCGATCCAGTTCAAGCTGGCTGACATGGCGATGCGTGTGGCCGGATCGCGAGCACTCCTGCACGCCGCCGCGGCAGCAAAGGATCGTGGCCAGAACGTCCGCCAGTTCAGCTCGATGGCAAAGCTGATGGCTAGCGAAACCGCAATGTGGGTGACCACGCAGGCCGTCCAGATCTTCGGCGGCTATGGCTACGTCAAGGATTATCCGGTGGAGCGACTTATGCGCGATGCGAAAGTGACCGAGATTTATGAGGGCACGTCGGAGATCCAGAGGATCGTGATTGCGCGCGCTCTCTACGGCCAATCATAAACTTTACACAAAGAGATTAATGAGACTGTTCGACACGCTCGCGGAGATGGGACACGAGGAAGTCGTGATGTGCAGCGATCCCTCGGTTGGATATAGAGGCATTCTCGCCGTCCACAGCACGAAGCTCGGTCCGGCGCTCGGCGGAACGCGGTTCTGGCAATACGCCACCGACGAGGAAGCGATCACCGACGCCCTCCGACTTTCGCGCGGCATGACTTACAAGAACGCCGTGGCGGGACTTCATCTTGGCGGCGGCAAGTCGATCATCATCGGCGACAACAAGACTCAGGACCGTGAGAAGATCTTCCGTGCTCACGGTCGTTTTGTTGAGAGCCTTGGCGGCCGGTACATCACCGCGGAAGATGTGGGGACGACCACCAAGGACATGGCCTACGTCCATCTGGAGACCGGACACGTGGCGGGTCTCGCCGGGAAGTCGGGAGATCCTTCGCCCGTGACGGCGCACGGTGTGTTCCGTGCCGTACAGGCGTCGGCGAATCGCATGTGGGGATCGGACAGCCTCGAGGGGAAATGCGTCGCCGTACAGGGATGTGGCAGCGTCGGAAGCTATCTCGCCAAGGAGCTGCACGAGGCAGGCGCGAGGCTGATCGTGTCCGATATCGATGCAGCGAAAGCGGCCAGAGTAGCCAAGACGACTGGCGCGGAGATCGTCCAGGGCGACGCGATCTTTTCAGCCGATGCCGACATCTTCTCGCCGTGCGCGCTCGGCGGAATCATCAACGACACCACCATCCCCAAGCTCAAGGTTTACATCGTGGCGGGCGGCGCTAACAATCAGCTGCTCGAGGAGCGCCATGGGGACGAGCTCCAGAGGCTCGGAATTCTCTATGCGCCCGACTACGTCGCCAACGCCGGCGGTGTCATCAACGTCTACGGCGAGGTTGCCGGGTGGGATGCGCAGCGCGCGCTGGACAAAGCAGACGACATCTACGATACCATACTGAAGGTGTTCGAGATCGCGGACGCGCAGCACATACCGACTTACGCGGCGGCGGATCGCCTCGCGGAGCAGCGGCTGGCGGCCATGAAGTGACAATTTCGAAGTGCGCCGAGGATAAATAGGATGAGCCCGACCGGTGAGACGATTCCGATCGCTTCGGACCACGCCGGCATCGAGATGAAGAACCGTCTCGTCGCCGAGCTGAAGAAAATGGGATATCAGCCCGACGATATGGGAGGCAAGGATCCCGACAACCCGGACGACTATCCCGACTACGCGCACCCCGTCGCGAGGGAAGTCTCCAAAGGCGAGGCAAAGCGCGGAATCCTGTTGTGCGGGTCAGGCGTGGGCATGGACATCGTCGCCAATAGATACCCCGGCGTTCGTGCCGCGCTCGCCTGGGAGCCGGAGATCGGAGAGCTCTCACGGAGGCACAACGACTCGAATGTCCTCGTCCTCCCGGCGCGATTCATGACCGACGACCAGGCCGTCGAAACCATGAAGGCATGGCTCGATGCTAAATTCGAGGGAGGCCGGCACGAGCGGCGCGTCAAGAAGATCGACCTACCCAAACTATGATGCCAGAGACGCAGACTGTTCCACCGAAGACTTCCGCGAAGATCTCCATGCCAGCGGGGACTCTCGCTCAGTCTGATCCCGAGATCGCGCGGATGATCGATCTCGAAGTTGGCCGGCAGCGTCATGGACTGGAGCTGATCGCCAGCGAGAACTTCGTGTCGCCGGCAGTGCTCGAAGCGATGGGAACTCCTCTCACCAACAAGTACGCGGAAGGACTCCCGGGCAAACGGTATTACGGCGGCTGCGAGTTTGTGGACATGGTGGAGCAGTGCGCGATCGATCGCGTCAAGCAGTTATTCTCGGCCGACCATGCGAACGTTCAGCCGCATTCCGGCGCTCAGGCAAATGCCGCGGTATACCTCGCGTTCCTCAAGCCGGGCGACGTCGTGCTTGGGCTCGATCTCTCGCAGGGCGGGCACCTCACGCACGGATCGCCGGTCAACTTCTCGGGTCTGTTGTATCACGCGATCCACTACGGCGTCGGCGATGACGGCCGCATCGACTACGCGCAGATGCAGAAGATCGCGCGCGAGAACAAGCCGAAGATGATCATCGCCGGCGCGAGCGCGTACGCTCGCATCATCGACTTCGAGCCGTTCGCCGAAGTCGCGCGCGAGATCGGCGCCAAGTTCATGGTGGACATGGCCCACTTCGCGGGACTCGTCGCGACGGGTTATCACCCTTCGCCGGTACCGCACGCCGATGCGGTGACGAGCACGACCCACAAGACTCTGCGCGGTCCTCGCGGAGGCCTGATTCTCTGCAAGACGGAGCACTCCAAGACGATCGACAAGGCGATGTTTCCCGGCACGCAGGGCGGTCCGCTCGAGCACATCATCGCCGCCAAGGCAGTCGCGTTCAAGGAGGCACTCGATCCCTCCTTCAAGGAGTACTGCGGACAGATCGTTTGCAACGCGCAGGCGCTGGCGAACGCGTTGATCGAGCACGGCTTCGACATTGTCTCGGGCGGCACCGACAACCACCTGATGCTCGTTGACCTCCGTAACAAGGATGTCACCGGGAAAGTGGCCGAGAAGGCGCTCGACGCCGCGGGGATCACAGTGAACAAGAACACGGTGCCCAAGGAGACGCAGTCTCCGTTCGTGACGAGCGGAATCCGGATCGGCACCCCGGCGGTGACGACTCGGGGAATGAGGGAGCGCGAAATGCAGCAGATCGCCAAACTCATCGATAGGGTGATCGCCAGTTCTGGTGACCCGGCGGTCGCGTTGGGAGTCAAAGAAGAAGTACTCGACTTGACGAATCGCTTTCCTCTCTACAAATCCTTCCCCTCAATGGCGGAAACAAAGTAGCAATGGCAGAGCTGGCATTTCGCGAAGGCATCATGGACCGGATTCGCATCCGCGAGCCGCGGTTCGACGAACAGGCATACCTGTTCGTCCTGTCCGCGCTCGAGATGTGCCAGTCACAGATGTCGATGCGCAGGCACATCACCGGTGTCGAGCTGGCAAATTCGTGTCGTGAGCTTGCCCTCGAGAGATACGGCCTGATGGCACGCGTCGTTCTCGAGCACTGGGGACTTTCCTGCACCGCCGACATCGGGGACATCGTCTTCACGCTCGTCGATCTTGGATTCCTGCTCAGCCAGCCGCAGGACACGCGCGACGAGTTCGCGGACGTATTCGACTTCGACCTCGCGTTCGAGCGCGACTATCCGTGGAACTGCGCCCAGCAGGCGTAGACTCCACACTTCCACGTCAAGCGAGCAATGCCTCCCCGACCCGTCAGGGTGGTGAGCGCCAGAGAATCAGCGGAGCGCGATCGGGCGGCAATTGATGGCGGCGTTCCCTCCCAAGTGTTGATGGAGCGCGCGGGCACAGGGGCCGCCGACGAGATACTGCGCCGCTATCCTGAGGAGCTCCGCAGTGGAGCGGTCGTATTCACTGGCCCGGGAAACAACGGCGGCGACGGTTGGGTCGTCGCGGGGCGTCTCGCAAGCGAAGGGGTCAAAGTCACCGTTGTGGAAGTCGTGACGCCGAAAAGTCCTGACGCTGTTGCGCGGAAGAAGGCGTCAATCGATTCGGTGACTATCGCTGATTTCGCCCCTGATGACGTGACAGTCGTCATCGACGCGCTGCTCGGCACAGGGTCCGAAGGCGAGCCTCGCGGAAAAATCGCAGATGCTATCGCCAGGATAGACCAAATGCGCTCGCGCGGATCGCGCGTTGCTGCTCTCGATCTACCAAGCGGGCTGGACGCGACGACCGGGTCGCATTCGACGTGCGTAGTAGCTGACATAAGCTTGAGCTTTGGCGCCGTGAAGCGCGGCTCTCTGCTGGCTCGCGATTGTTGTGGCGAGATAGTGGTGCTCGACATCGGCCTCGATGACAATCCTCGCGCCACCGACGATCAGCTGCCCGTTCTCATCGACGGAGAGTGGGTGAAGTCCCGCATTCCGCCCATTCGCTACGACGCACACAAAGGCTCGCGGAAGCATCTCGCATTGATTGGCGCCGGGCCCGGCATGCCTGGAGCGGTTGTGCTCGTTTGTCGCGCCGCTCTCCGAAGTGGGATTGGTCTGGTGCGCGCATTGGTCGCGCCGAGCAACGTCAGCGCGATTCTCGAAGCGTCGCCGTCAGCTCTGATCTCGGAGTGGCCGACGAGCAAAATCGAAATCTCGGCCGCGATCTCAAAGTGGGCCGACGCGATAGTCATCGGTCCCGGGCTCGGCAGGACTGGTGAGACGAGAGAATTGGTTGAGAAAATCTTGAGGGACTCGCGGCTGCCGGTGTTGCTCGACGCCGACGCCCTCAACGTGTTTGAAGGCGACGCGCCAGCTCTCGGAGCCCTTCTTCAGGGAAGACCGGCCTTGATCACACCGCACGTAGCCGAGTTTGCGCGCCTCGCTGGAGTGAGAGTCGAGGAGGTTCTCACCGGCCGCTTCGAAATCGGGCGCGAGCTTGCGAGCGCACTTGGCGCGACTGTGCTTCTCAAGGGATCACCGACAGTAGTGTTCACACCCGGTGGTGACCGCTTCGTGATTGCGCGTGGGACCGCTGCACTCGGCACGGGCGGCAGCGGGGACCTGCTCGCGGGGATCGCGGGGACCTTGCTCGCTCAAACCTCGGATACAGTGGTGGCGGCGTGTTGCTCCGCGTGGGTGCACGGGCGCGCTGCCGAGCTATGTGAATACGTAAGGGGAACGACGCTGGAGGATGTTCTCTACGCGCTCCCCCGTGCCTGGAATGAAGGCGAGCCAACTTCCGCGCCGCCAGTCTTGACCAGAATTCCGGCGGTTGAGCGATGAGCCCCGAGAAAAAGGCCGCCGACAATGAGAACATCGCTCTCGGACCCGGAAAGGAATTCGATATCGTTCGCTCGCTGCTGGCGGAATGGGGCAAATCAGCGGAGGGCATCGGCGACGACGCCGCGATCCTCGAGGTGCCAAAAGGCGAGAAACTCGTCGTCAGCACCGATACTTCACTCGAGGGCGTCCACTTTCGTCGCGACTGGCTGAATCACTTCGAGATTGGTTATCGCGCGACGGCCGCATCGCTCAGCGATCTGGCGGCAATGGCTGCCAGGCCTCTCGGCCTCATGATCGCTCTCACGCTGCCGAAGGGGGATCGCAGCGAGGCGCGTGCGATCGCCACCGGCATTCGTGAAGGCGCCTCGGCAGTTCTGTGCCCGATCGTGGGCGGCGACCTTTCCTCGGGAGATGTCCTTTCGCTCACGATTACCGCTCTCGGAAGCGTCGCGCGGCCACTTTCGCGTGCCGGCGCCAAGCCGGGACAGCGTGTTTATGTAACCGGGCATCTGGGCGGCCCCGCGGCGGCGCTGCGGGCGTGGAATTCTGGGGCGCAGCCAAGCGCGCGAGACCGGGCGCGCTTCGCACACCCGGTTCCGAGGATCGACGCGGCGATCGGGCTTGCGGAACGCGGCGCCACGTCGGCAATCGATGTCTCCGACGGTTTGATCGCGGACATCGGCCACCTGGCAGCCGCAAGCAAGGTCTGCATCGAGGTCGACCTAGCCAGAATTCCGCGACTCAACGGTGTTTCCCCCCTCGAGGCCGCGAGCTCGGGAGAGGAGTACGAGATCGTCGTCACCGGTCCGGAAATCGATGTTGATCAGTTCTCGTCGGAGTTCGGGCTCCAAGTCACGGAGATCGGCCGGGTTGTTGCCGGTTCCTCTGGAGTCGCGTTGCTCAACGACGGACAAAGAGTAACGGCTCCCCTCGGTTTTGATCACTTTCGAGACAAATGATCTCATTCATTCGGACAATTCTGCTGTACTCCACTGCCGCGGCCGCGACCATCGTCCTCGGTCTCACCGTGATCATCGCCGCGCTGCTCGGCGTCAAGGACAAGCCGGGAAGCATTTACGACAAGGTTCCCCGCTGGTGGTCGATGGCGGTCTTGCGGGCGGTCGGAGTCAAAGTGCGCGTCCACGGAATGGAGAACGTCGACAGCGGTGAGCCCTACATCTTCGCGTCCAATCACGTCAGCTGGTTCGACGTGCCTTCGCTCGCGAAAGTGCTGCCCCGATACAAGTTCGTGGCGAAGGCGGAGCTGTTCAAAGTTCCCATCTTCGGCCCAGCGATGCGGAGTGTGGGGATGATCGAGATCCAGCGCGACAATAGAAAGGCGGCATTCGGCGCTTACGACGTTGCGGCGGAGCGTATACGGGCCGGCAATTCGGTCGTGGTTTTTCCCGAGGGGACCCGTGGGAGTGCATACCCGCTGCGCCCCTTCAAGAAAGGTCCGTTCGTCCTCGCGATCGCCGCCGGTGTGCCCATCGTTCCCATCATCCTTCACGGCACGATCGAGATCATGCCAAGGGGCTCACTTTGGGCTCATCCGGGAATGATTGATATACATTTGCTCGATCCAGTGAGTACGAGCGGAGTCGACTACGATCATCGCGAGGCGCTGATGCAGACGGTAAGGAAGCGAATGGCGGACGCGATGCGTGAGCTGTACGGCGTGGAAGCCTTGCCGACTTCTTCCTCTCGTCTTCCTTCCTCGGTCGAAATGGTGTCGTCTGAGATCGATCCGACCGAGACCCGCTAGCCACCGAACAACCACGAGAACATGTCGAGCATAATAGAGATCAAGGCGCGCGAGATTCTGGACAGTCGCGGCAATCCAACAATCGAAGCCGATGTCACTCTCGACAGCGGTGCGTTTGGTCGCGCCGCGGTGCCCAGTGGCGCGTCGACCGGTGAGCACGAGGCCCTCGAGCTCCGCGACGGCGATGCCGAGCGCTACCTCGGGAAAGGAGTCGAGCAAGCGGTACAAAGCGTAGAGGAGCGCATAGCTCCGGCGCTCAATGGTCTCGACGCCAGCGACCAAATGGCGATCGACCGCGCGATGATCGAGCTCGATGGAACCCCGAACAAGGGGAAACTCGGCGCGAACGCGATACTTGGCGTGTCGATGGCTACAGCGCGCGCGGCGGCGATGGATGTCGGAATGCCTTTGTACCGCTACCTCGGTGGACCGATGGCGCGCACGATGCCGGTTCCGATGATGAACATCCTGAACGGCGGCGCGCACGCGACCAATACGGTGGATTTTCAGGAATACATGATCGTTCCGATCGGCGCGACGAGCTTCCGCGAGGCGCTCCGAATGGGCACGGAAGTCTTCCATGCATTGAAGAAGGTGCTCGTCAAGCGCAAGCTCTCGACGGGCGTCGGCGACGAGGGCGGCTTCGCACCGGATCTGAAGAACGACGAGGAAGCACTGCGTGTTGTCGTCGAAGCGATCGAAGCTGCTGGTTACGCGCCTGGTCGTGAGATCGCGATCGCGCTCGACCCTGCGGCGTCCGAGCTGTACAAGAACGGCACTTACACGTTCAAGAAAAGTGGCGCGGGAAATCTCACCAGCGATGGCATGATCGAGCTCTATGCGAAGTGGCTCGATGAGTATCCGATCGTCTCGATAGAGGATGGGTTGGCTGAGGACGATTGGGACGGCTGGGCGAAGCTGACCGCCGCGCTTGGAGACAGAGTGCAGCTGGTTGGCGACGATCTCTTCGTCACCAACACCGAGCGTCTCGCGCGCGGCATCGAGGGCGACGTCGCCAACGCGATACTCATCAAGCTGAATCAGATCGGTACGCTGACGGAGACCCTGGAGTCGATCGAGATGGCGCGAGCAAATGGATATCAGTCGATCATCTCGCACCGCTCTGGTGAAACAGAGGACACTTTCATCGCGGACCTCGCGGTCGCGACGGGCGCGGGCCAGATCAAAACCGGCTCAGCGAGCCGCACGGACAGAGTCGCCAAGTACAACCAGCTTCTTCGCATAGAGGAGCAGCTCGGACCGGTGGCGGAATATCCGGGCGGATCCATTTACGGGTTGTAGGCGGCGATGAAGCGCTACGTCTGGTGGGCGGTGATCGCCATCGCCTTGTACTTCGCGGTTCAGGGCGGGGAATACAGCACCAGGGATCTCTACGTCCTCCACCGCCGGACTGGCACCACCACCCGCCAGGTTGATTCCCTCCAACGGCAGGTCGATTCGCTCGGCCGGTTCCTGAGGCTGGTAAGGAGCGACAGCGCGACGATGGAGCGGATCGCCAGGGAAGAATTCGGGATGGTTCGCGGCGACAAGGAGATTCTCTATCGCTTTGGCGAGTCGCCGAACGCCACCAACCGGAAATAAATCTCAAATAGCGCTTTTTATCCCCTAAATAGGCCC
>JBBQWD010000029.1:0-11362 GCA_038210945.1 Gemmatimonadales bacterium | reverse complement strand
CCGCGAGCGGATCGTGAGCGCGGAGATCCCGATGATCGCCAGCGCGTTGATCACCACGAAACCGAGCAGCATCAGAACCGGGAAATACGCGCGAGCCATGGGGTTCCAGACTTCGTGAAAAATTTCACTAAGGCGATTTTTGGGAATTTACCGTCGGCAATCTTGTAATTCAACGGCTGTCATTCGGTGGCGGTACCATGGCGAAAACCGTACATTCCCGACGAAACCCTGCTAACGCTCGCATGACTCCCCACCCGCTGGGAGGCCTGCACCCACTACACGACAATCACACCCATCAATGTCAATTCAGGCGGATCGCTGGATCACCCGCATGGCGAAGGAGCACGGGATGATCGAGCCCTTCGAGAGCAGTCAGGTCCGGGCTGGCGTCATTTCGTACGGAGTAAGCTCGTACGGCTACGACATGAGAGTCGCACCGGAGTTCAAGATTTTCACGAACGTGCTGAGCTCGGTCGTCGATCCAAAGAACTTCGATCCAAAGTCATTCGTGGAGTTCGAGGGGCCGGTCTGCATCGTTCCACCGAACTCCTTCGCGCTCGCGCGTTCCGTCGAGTACTTCCGGATTCCGCGCAACGTCGTGACGATTACGGTAGGTAAATCCACCTATGCGCGGTGCGGAATCATCACCAACGTGACGCCGTTCGAGCCCGAGTGGGAGGGATTCGTGACGCTGGAGATCTCCAACACGACTCCCCTGCCGGCCAAGATCTACGCCAACGAGGGAATCGCTCAGGTGCTTTTCTTCAAGGGCGAGGAAGAGCCTGAGGTGTCGTACAAGGACAAGAAAGGTAAATACCAGGGACAGCAAGGCGTGACGCTACCAAGGCTTTAGTCTGGCCCCCAGCTTGCCGAGTGATGGTAGGGACTTACGGAAATCGGGAGGAAGCAAGGCTGATGCAAAATCGTGACGGCGTACAGAAAGGCCCCCAGGATCATGCGGAGGGGCAGCACGGATCGAAAACTCGAAGCAAGATTCTCGAACAACTCCATTCAGGCAACGGCGTCAAACCTGCACCACCAGCCCCGAACCCACTCGAAACCCCCAGCAAGAACGGCACGCATCACAACGCCGCGCACCGTCTGTTCGAAGAGCGCCAGCAACACGACGAGGCGGAAAAGAGCAGCGAGAAGACTCGCTTGCACCGAGAGATCGAGCGCCGGCATCTCGATCCAAACCACATTCCAAAGATCTAACTCTTTACGGACGAGTCCCGAGCACGCCCGCGCGGATGAAGTCCCGATTCATCCGCGTTATCGTGTCGATGCTGATCTCCTTCGGACACGCCTCCTGACACTCGCCGTATAGCGTGCAGCTTCCAAAGTTTTCGAGGTCCATTTGCTCAACCATTCCCAGCGCTCGGCGGTAGCGTTCGGGTTGGCCTTGGGGTAGCAGGCCGAGGTGCGTGATCTTCGCCGCCGTGAAGAGTGAGGCCGAGGCGTTTGGACAGGCAGCGACGCACGCTCCACACCCGATGCAGGCAGCCGCATCCATTGCGTGGTCGACGCTTTCCTTCGGAATCAGGACCGTGTTCGCGTCCTGCGCGCCGCCCGTCGCCGCCGTGATGAATCCGCCGGCCTGAATGATCCTGTCCAAGGCGGTTCGATCGACGGTCAGGTCCTTGATCACTGGAAAGGCGCGCGCACGCCACGGCTCGATGTAGATCGTGTCGCCGTCCTTGAAGCTTCGCATATGCAGCTGGCAAGTCGCGGTTCCCTTCATCGGACCGTGAGCCACGCCGTTGATCATCAGGCTGCATGTGCCGCAGATACCCTCGCGACAATCGTGATCGAACGCGATCGGAACCTCGCCTTTGAGGGTGAGCCGCTCGTTCACGACATCCAGCATCTCAAGAAACGACATGTCGGGACTGATCTCGGTCGCTTCGTAGACGACCATTCGTCCCTTCGTGTCCGGACCCGCCTGCCGCCACACGTGGAGAGTGAGATTCATTACTTGTAGCTCCGCTGCGAGAGCTTCACATTCTCGAACACCAGAGGCTCCTTGTTGAGAATCGGGCTCCGGCCCTCACCCGCGTACTCCCAGCCCGCGACATAGGAGAAGTTCGCGTCGTCGCGCAGCGCTTCCCCATCAGCCGTCTGACTCTCCTCACGGAAGTGCCCGCCACACGACTCCTGTCGATGCAGCGCGTCGATGCACATCAGCTCCCCCAGCTCGAGGAAGTCGGCAACACGGCCAGCTCTCTCCAGCGACTGATTCAGCTCGACGCCGCTACCCGGTACGTTGACGTCGCGCCAGAACTCGTCGCGCAGTCGCGGGATTTTCTCCAGGGCCAGCTTGAGTCCAGCCTCATTGCGCGACATCCCGCAGTAGTCCCACATGATTTTGCCGAGCTCGCGGTGGAAGGATCCGACGGTGCGCTTGCCGCGAATCGAAAGGAAAGTCTTTGTCCGCTCAGCGACCGTGTTCTCTGCCTCCCTGAATGCGACGTGCGATGTGTCAATCTTTGCGGGTTTGGAGCTCGCAAGGTAATGACCAATGGTACTTGGGACGATGAAATAGCCATCGGCCAGTCCCTGCATGAGGGCGCTCGCGCCCAGCCGGTTCGCGCCGTGGTCGGAGAAATTCGCTTCTCCAGTGACGTGCAAGCCTTCGACATTGCTCATCAGATTGTAGTCCACCCAGAGCCCGCCCATCGTGTAGTGCACGGCCGGGTAGATCCGCATCGGCACCTCGTACGGATTCTCGTCCGTGATGCGCTGATACATCTCGAACAGATTGCCGTAGCGTTCTTTTATCACGTCAGCGCCGAGCCGCTTGATTGCATCGGCAAAGTCGAGATAGACGCCAAGTCCGGATTCACCCACTCCCCTGCCCTCGTCGCAAACCTCCTTTGCGGCGCGAGAGGCGATGTCACGAGGAGCGAGATTCCCGAACGCCGGATACTTCCTCTCCAGGAAGTAATCGCGTTCGGCTTCCGGGATCTGCCGCGGGTCGCGCTTATCGCCCGCCTTCTTCGGAACCCACACGCGTCCGTCGTTTCTCAGCGACTCGCTCATCAGCGTGAGCTTCGACTGATGCTCGCCGCTCACCGGAATACACGTAGGGTGAATCTGCGTAAAGCACGGATTCGCAAAGGCGGCACCGCGCTTGTAAGCGCGCCAGATCGCGGTGGCGTTCGATCCCTGGGCGTTGGTCGAGAGGTAGAAAACGTTGCCGTAGCCCCCGGTCGCGAGCACAACGGCATCGGCGGCGTGTGACTCGACGGTTCCCGTTACGAGATTTCGCGCGACGATGCCCCGAGCCTTGCCGTCGATCACGACGAGATCGAGCATCTCGGTGCGTGGATACATTTTCACGCCGCCCGTCCCTATCTGGCGTTCCAATGCCTGGTATGCGCCGAGCAGAAGCTGCTGTCCGGTCTGGCCACGCGCGTAAAACGTGCGGGATACCTGCGCTCCGCCGAATGATCTGTTGGCGAGCAGACCGCCGTACTCGCGCGCGAACGGAACTCCCTGCGCGACACACTGATCGATGATGTTCACGCTCAGCTCGGCCAGCCTGTAGACGTTGCCTTCGCGCGCCCGGAAATCTCCGCCCTTGATCGTGTCGTAGAAGAGCCGGTAGACGCTGTCACCGTCGTTCTGGTAATTCTTGGCCGCGTTGATTCCTCCCTGCGCGGCGATGCTGTGCGCCCGTCGCGGTGAATCCTGGAAGCAGAAGCACTTCACGTTGTAGCCGAGCTCGGCCATGGTGGCTGCCGCCGCGCCGCCAGCGAGACCGGAGCCGACCACGATGATGCTGTTCCTTCGTTTGTTGGCCGGATTCACCAGTTTCATCTCGAACCGATGCTTGTCCCATTTCTGCGCGAGCGGGCCAGTCGGAATCCGCCCGTCGAGGTGCACGGTCATCGAACGATTCCGGAGAAGACGGCAACCGGGACAGCGGTAAAGGCTGCCCACACGAGGATCGCAATCACGAGCGAGACTCTTCTATGCAAAGGCTGTGGCGAGGGCGGGCTGACGCCGATGCTTCTGACAGAGCTCCACGCGCCGTGAAAGAGGTGCAGCCCGAGGAACACCATCGCCAGCACATAAAAGAGGGCCACCCACCAGATGCGAAAGCTGGCGATCACGTTCGCGTACACGTCTTCGGACGAAAACACGCCGGCCGGCTTGATCGTGCCAGTCGTGAAGTGAAGGATGTGCAAGACGATGAAAACGAGAAGGAGCACCCCGCCCCATCGCATCGTTCGTGACGCAATCGTGGCGACCTGTGATTCCCGCCTGGTGTATTCGATCGGACGAGCCGCGCGGCTTTGCACTGTGAGCTGCACGGCCGCGATCACGTGCAGTATCACCGCGACAACGAGAACGATGCGGAGCGTCCAGAGGAGCTCACCGGTGCTCTTGAGGAAGTGCGAGTAGGAGTTGAGCGCCGCGGGCCCGCGAAACACGAGCAGATTTCCGAGCGAGTGGAGGATGACGAATCCAATTCCGATCAGGCCGGTCACCCCCATGATGACCTTCTTGCCAACCATGGAGGCGTAAAAGCCGCGGAGCCTGCCCATCAGCGTGCTACAGCTTTACCGCGGCCATCGGCTCTCGCACGGCATCCGCGCTCTTCGCCAGCGCGTCGCGCTCCTCTCTGGTCAGCTCCACCTCGATGATCTTCTCAAGGCCGCCGCGTCCCAGCTTGCACGGGACGCCGAGGAAAAGGCCGGACATACCGTATTCACCTTCGAGCCACGCCGCACACGGAAGTATTCGCTTCTGATCCCGCACGATAGCCTCGCACATCTGCACGGCGGCTGAAGATGGTGCGTAGTAGGCAGAGCCCGTCTTGAGGTGCTTCACGATCTCGGCACCGCCGCCTCGCGTGCGCTCCACGATCGCGTTGAGCTTCGCCTGCGGCATGAGCTGGGTGATTGGAATTCCGCTCACAGACGTGTAGGAGATGAGCGGCACCATCGTGTCGCCGTGTCCACCGAGGACCATCGCCTGAATGTCCCGCACCGAAACGTCCAGCTCTTCGGCGAGAAATGCGCGATAGCGTGCAGTGTCGAGTACGCCAGCCATTCCAAGGACCCGCGCCCGCGGAAATCCCGTGACCTTCATCGCGACGTATGACATCACGTCGAGCGGATTCGACACGATGATCAAAATCGCGTTTGGAGAAGTCGACTTGATCTGCTCTGAGACTTGTTTGACGATGCCGGCGTTGGTGTTGAGCAGATCGTCGCGCGACATTCCCGGCTTTCTCGCAATCCCGGCCGTGATGACAATGATGTTCGAGTCACGCGTCTCTTCGTACCCGTTGGTTCCGATGACGCGCGAATCAAAGCCTTCAATCGGAGCAGACTGCCATTGGTCGAGGGCTTTGCCCTGGGGAATTCCTTCCATGACGTCGACCATCACGACCGTGCGAGCCAGCTCTTTCTCGGCTATGCGCTGAGCGGTGGTCGCGCCGACGTTGCCAGCTCCGATCACCGAAATCTTGTTGACCATTATGTTATCGAAAGGTGGAGATTCAGTGCGCGAAAGTTAGTTACACGGATGCTTCGGAAGAAGGCGCTCAGCCTCCGACCTGTGAAAGCGCGCGGAGACCACCGACGCTCATCTGAAGCAAGTGGTGCTCTTCCGGCTTCGACGCCAGCGCGCTCCGGAAGAAAGGCTCGAGCGGCAGTCCTTCGCGAAGCGGCGTCCGCAAGTCGGTCTCCTCGTCGCCGAAAAGACAGGTGCGAAGGCGGCCATCAGCCGTCAGTCTGACCCGGTTGCAGCTGCCGCAATAGGTGTGGGACATCGGCGTGATGATGCCGACGGTGCCGGTCGCGCCGTGAAATCTGAAGTAGCGCGCGGGGCCGTTTCCTCTCGCGGGGCCAACCGTCGGCTGGAGCGGCGCCACACCCTCGAGCCGGTGGAGTATCTCATCGCTGGGCACGACGTGATCCCAGGTAAGATCGCGCATTTCTCCTACGGGCATGAGCTCGATGAATCGGACGTGCCAATCGTGCTCGAAAGTCAGCCGCGCGAAATCGCAAACTTCGTCGTCGTTGATCCCCCGCATGACGACGACGTTGATCTTGATCGGCGACAAACCGGCGGCTTCCGCTGCTCGGGCGGCAGCGATCGGGTCAAAATCAATATTTCTCCTCGAGATCGCCTTGATTCGATCTGGTCGGAGCGAATCGGCGCTCATGTTGACGCGATCGAGTCCGGCTCGAACGAACATTTGAGCAAGCGCGGGAAGTCGCACACCGTTTGTCGAGAGTGAGATGTCTTCGATTTCTGGAATCGCCCGCAACATTCCGATAAGCACGTGGAGGTCCGGACGAAGCGTTGGCTCGCCGCCAGTGATCCGAAGACGCCGCAAGCCGAGCGGAGCAAGCTCACTCACCACTCGCGCGATCTCTTCGTAGGAGAGAATTCCCGACTTCGGCAGCCACTCGAGGCCAGTCAGCGGCATGCAATAGAGGCAGCGGAAGTTGCAGCGGTCTGTGACGGAGATGCGCAGGTACTCGATGCTCCGCCCGAAGCCATCTCGCAACGTGATACTCACTTCGCTGTGACTCCGCTTGCCCTCGTAGGGTCAACCCACTCGCGCGTTCCATCGATGTAGTGCTCCATCTTCCAAATGGGCACGCGCTTCTTGATCTCTTCGATCACGTAACGGGTGCAGTCAAACGCCGGTGCGCGATGCGCGTGCGCGGCGACGATCGCGACGCTGGTCTCTCCGAGAGAAAGCACTCCTATTCTGTGCTCGACTATCAGCGACGTGATGCCAAAGCGATCCGCTGCCTCGGCGACAATCTGCTCGAGCTCGGCTTCGGCCATGGAGGTGTAAGCGGAGTAATCGATGGCACTTACGCCGCGGCCGTCGCTCGTGTCGCGCACCGTTCCGGCAAAAAGCGAGATCGCCCCGTAACCGGTGGATGCGATGCTGGCAATGAGCGCAGCCGGATCGATCGCGCGAGTAACGAGAGCTACGCGTATCATCCGCTCACCCGCCAGCTACGGGTGGAATCAGCGCGATTTCGTCGCGCGCATCAACGAGCTGGTCATTCGTGGCGAACTTTCGATTGACGGCGACTCGGGGAGAATCAGGAAGGATCGATGCACCCGGTAACAGACGCAGACTGTCGAGGAGATCCGCGACTGTGCTGCCTGATTTGAGAGGGACGTTGAGAGTAGGGCCGCCGAAGCTTTCGGCGTATGAAGCGAACAGCTGCACCGTCACGGTGGACACGTGCGCCCTCCCTCGGATCGAGCTAAGTCGTTACGCTTCCGACATCTGCGAGACGTCGACACCAGCGACGAGAGCTCGCAGCTCCTTGGAAGGCTTGAACACTGGAACTGGCCGGGCGGAAACCTCAACCGGAGAGCCGGTGCGGGGATTACGCGCCATGCGCGTCTTGCGATTGCGGATCTTGAAGGTGCCGAATCCCCTGACCTCAATGTTCTCCTGGGTCTGGAGCGACTCCTTGATCGCCTCGAGAAAAGCATCCACGACGCGAGCGCAATCCTTCTTGGATATCATCGGCCCGGCAGTACGGGAAATCTGGGTCGTGACACGCTCGACGAGGTCGGCTTTGGTCATTGAAAAACTCCGAATGGAGGCACGCTAAATAGCGTAAGTGCTTTGAAGCTATTGTTTTACTAACATGCTGTCAAGCGAGATTCCGGCTACCTGACAGCCCCCTTCAGCGCGCTCAGGAACTCCTGAAACAGGGGGCGCGCATCGTGAGGGCCCGGTGCTGCCTCCGGATGATACTGCACTCCAAAGACGGGGAGCGCCCTGTGCCGAAGCCCCTCGATGGTCCCGTCGTTGAGATTGACGTGGGTGACCTCCAGGTCGCCCGCACCCTTCACATTTCGATCATCGCCTTCAACCGCGAAGCCGTGATTCTGAGAGGTGATGAGGACGCGACCCGTCTCGACTTCCTTCACGGGATGATTTCCGCCGCGGTGGCCGTACGGCATCTTCGCGGTCGCCCCTCCGAATGTCAGACCGATAAGCTGGTGGCCGAGGCAGATACCGAAGATGGGGATTCCTCCTGTGGCAAGCGCGCGAATGATTCCCGGGGCATAGGCGACCGCGTCGGGGTCACCGGGACCGTTTGACAGGAAGATTCCGTCGGGGTCTTCCGCCATCGCCGCTTCCGCCGATGTGTCGGCCGGTACGACGGTCACGCGGCAATCGTTCTCGGCGAAGAGACGAAGGATGTTGCGCTTGATTCCGTAGTCGTAGGCGACGACATGGTGTCGCGCGCGCGGATCGCCCCAGGTATAGCGCTCGCGGGTAGACACCCGCGAAGCCAGATCGAGACCTTCCATCGAGGGACATGCTTCGAGCGCAGCGCGGCTTTCCTCGTCGGGTTGATCGCCGGCTCCGATCACTCCGCGCATCACTCCCACCGACCTCAAGTGTCTCGTGAGCCGCCTGGTGTCAACATCTTGAATTATCGGGACTTGGGCTGCGGCCAACCAACTGCCAAGTCCGCCGGTCGCGCGCCAGTTCGAATAGGTTTCGGAGAGCTCTCTGACCACCACTCCCGCCACCTGCGGCGCGCCCGACTCCGGGTCCTCGGCGTTGACGCCATAGTTCCCAATCTGGGGCGCAGTCATCACGACGATCTGACCGCGATAGGACGGGTCGGTAAACACCTCCTGATACCCCGTCATGTTGGTCGTGAAAACGACTTCGGCGACTGCGGGCAACATGGCGTTGCCGGCGGTGATCCGGCCACGAAAAAGGGTTCCGTCCTCAAGGAGGAGGAACCCCGACTCAGTCATTCGAGTTTCGGCAGCCAACTTACCGCTTTGGAGCGTTAGCTGGAGGTTTGGTCGCCGGCGCTCCCGCCGGAGCCGTCTTTGCCGGCGATGTAGCCGTCGGCGCCGGCTCGAGCGGAACCGCTGGAGCAGATGTCGGTGGCGGTGCGACGTTTACGGGCTGGCCGCCAAGGCCCTTCTCCAGTACCGAGCGCGGCGCCGAAGTGTGGGTAGACATCAGCTGAAGGACAAACGCGAGGCCCAGAAAGATTCCGCCGCCCCACCAGCTCACGGTCGTGAGAAGATTCCCCGCTTGGCGGATTCCGATCAGCGCGTCGGGTGACGAGCTCGCGCCACCAAAGCTCGCGGCGAGTCCACCGCCCTTCCCGCTCTGAAGCAGAACGGCGGCGATCAGGACGAAGCAATCGATGACGAGCAGAGTGAGAAGAAATGTGTAAAGCATTGATAGAATTAGAGTTCAGCGCAGCCTTTCAATATCAGTGGGCGATAGAAGTCAGTCAAGTCTGAGCGATCGCGAGCCACGAAGAAGCTTCGACACTCGCGCCTCCAACTAGTAGTCCGTCCACCTCGGGTGCAGCGAGGAGACTCGCCGCGTTGGAGGCGTTGACGCTACCGCCGTAAAGAATCGGAATTTCATCCGCTCGAGTGCCGATCATCTGCCTGAGCTCCGAGCGAAGCACGGTGTGAATCGCTGACGCATCGCCGGCTGAAGCCGTGAGGCCGGTGCCGATCGCCCAGACCGGCTCGTAGGCCAGCAGGAACTCCACCGAAATCAGATTCGGTGTTTGAGAGAGTCCCTCTCGCAGCTGTCTCTTCACGAGCTTCTCCGTCTCACCCGCTTCCCGCTGCTGCAGAGTTTCGCCGACGCAAAGCATGAAAGTCAGGTTCGCGCGCGCTGCCGCCAGACACTTCTTCGCGCTGTCCGCGTCGGTCTCGCCGAAGACGTGTCGACGCTCCGAGTGTCCAACCAGGACGACGCTCGCCCCGCCATCCTTTGCGATGGTGGCCGAATTCTCCCCTGTGAACGCGCCCTTCTCCGCCCAGTGGATATTCTGGATCCCGGCCAACACGTCGCTGCGTCCGCTCGTCGCGCTGACGACCGTGGTCAAATCAACCGCGGGCGGGAAGATGATGATCGTCCGATCGGTGCGCGGCGGGTAGCCGGCGAGAAACGCGTTCATGAACGCTTTTGCCGCCGTCGGGCCGTTGTTCATTTTCCAGTTGGCCGCGAGGACCGGACGCTTCACTCGATGACCTCGTCGAGGACTTCCACTCCTGGAAGTTTCTTTCCCTCCAGGAATTCGAGCGAAGCCCCACCGCCAGTCGAGACGTGACTCATTTTCTTCTCGAGGCCGGCCTCGCTCACGGCTGCCGCCGAGTCGCCTCCTCCAACGATCGTCGTGGCGCCGCTGCCAGTCGCCTTGGCCATCGCTTGCGCGATCGCGCGAGTACCGGAATCGAACGGAGGGGTCTCGAAGACGCCCATCGGACCGTTCCAGATTGTCGTCTTCGCGGTGGCGATGGCCCGGGAGTACGAAGCAATCGATTGCGGACCGATGTCGAACATCGCCTGGTCCTTCGGAATTGCATTGCGCGGAACAGCTTTGGCTTCGCGCGCGCGTTCGAGCGAGGGAGCGACCATCGCATCGTGTGGCAACGTGATTCGAGTGCCCGCGCGATCCATCAAGTCCTTCGCCATTTCAACCCGGTCTTCCTCGACCAGTGACTTTCCTGTCTCCAGGCCCATCGCCTTGTAAAAGGTGCAGGCCATCGCGCCGCCAATGAGCAGGCCCTCAACTTTTGGAAGCAGCTGCTCGATGACATCGATCTTGCCGGAGATCTTGGCTCCGCCGAGAATCGCGATGAACGGTCGCTTCGGATTGCTGAGCGCGCCACCGAGGTAGTCGAGCTCCGTTTGCATCAGCAGCCCAGCCACGGCCGGACGAAGGTGCTCGGCTACGCCGACTGTCGATGCGTGCGCGCGGTGCGCGGCGCCGAATGCGTCGTTGACAAAGAAGTCGCCGAGTTCGGAGAGCGCCCTCGAGAGGCGTTGATCGTTTTTCTCCTCACCGCCGAGAAAGCGCGTGTTCTCCAATAGAAGTAACTCGCCGGGCTTGCATCTCTGGCTTGCCTGCAATGCCTCGTCCGAGTCGGTGGACTCGACGAACACCACGCGGCACCCCGTCAGCTCGCCGAGGCGCACGGAGACCGGCTGGAGCGAGTACTTCTGCTCAGGCTTTCCCTTCGGCCGGCCGAGGTGCGAGAGGATGACGGGCAGCGCGCCTCGCTCCAGCAGCAGCTCTATCGTCGGAAGCGATGCGCGGATCCGAGTGTCGTCCGTAATGCGCCCTTCGTCATCAAGCGGCACGTTGAAATCGACGCGGACAAGCGCCCGCTTGCCGCGAACCTGAGCATCGCTGAGATCGCGGACGGTTTTCTTTCGCATGTTCTTCTCGTGCTAGAGGCGCGACCCCATGAAGCGCAGCATGTCGACGCAACGCGACGCGTAGCCCCACTCGTTGTCGTACCAACCCTGCGCCGTGACGAGAGTGCCGTCGATGACGTTGGTCACCAGCGAGTCGAGGATACAGGA
>JBBQWD010000028.1:0-11412 GCA_038210945.1 Gemmatimonadales bacterium | reverse complement strand
CGGGTTAGACAACCCTATCACCCCTACGGTTTGAACGAGAGTCGGTTTCAGTGGTGCATCCCGTCCATCTTCATGCCGTCCATCTTCCTGTCGTGCTTTTCCGTCGTGGCCACACCATACCTGCCCATTCGTCGCATGTGGCTCATCCCGAACGCCAGCTTGGCTCCGACCGACACGCTCCAGATGCGATTGGATCCGTAGAACTGCGCCGGATCGAATCCGGATGGCTTGAGGGTCGGAGAGAAACGAATGCGCGCGACTTCGGTGAAGGGCTCGAGCGTAACTCCTCTCATCACCGGCAGTGTCGCGGCAAGCCGCGCTGTAACGATCGTCCAACGCGAGCGCCCCGCGATGCTCAGATCCGTTGCGGGCAAAGGCGTCCTGAACTCGTCGGCAAGCCTCTGTTCATCCGGCCGATCCGTTCGCTCTATCCTGATTGCCCCGCTCGCCCATCCGTAACGCGCCCACGTCTCGGCGAGAAGAGAGGTGAATGTAAATGTGCGAGAGGATCCGACGTAATCGTTCGTTCGCGCCCACTCGAACAGCGCGTATCCAGAGCGCTGCACGTCCTCCAGACGCAACGAAGCGCTCTGCTTGTGCTGATCCGCTCCTCCGCCCGTCGCGTTTTCCGGTGATCGCACACGGGCGTAGCTGGTCTGGAGCTCGGCCTGCGGAAACGGCACGAGTGTCACCCTTCCCGACCAGGAGTCCCCATACCGCTTGCGGTTGGGAACGTCGCCCGGACTTTCCGGCTCGTCTCCGTTGAACAAACCCGCTTCCACAATCACGCGCCGGCTCCTGAGAGCGCCAATCGTGACGGCGCGCTCGAGAATCTGCGCGAGATGGTGATTGATCGGATACTTCTCGAACGGTCTCGCCATTGGGTCGTCCGTGCCGAACGGGGCGAATCCTCTTCCTAAAGCCAGAGAGACGCCATTGTCCCCAAACCGGTGCTGAGACGTAATGACCAGCTCGTGCAGGTAGGTGTGGGGATGCCGGCGGTCGACGTATCCCTCGCCATGGGTGCCAGCGTTGAGCTCGCCCCGCTTCATCGTCAGGCCTTCGAAATCGACGGTTCCCCTGAGCACGAGAGCAGCGCTCCATAGGCTCGCCATCGCCATCACCAGGGGTTGCGTGAGATAGCCCTCTGTGAGATCGCGCCCATGAATCGCTGGAGACTCGAGCGTTACGACGCCGGTCGCCTGTGCGCCAATCTCGATGTGTGCGGGACCGTAGTGAAACGACTGCGCGCTCGCGCCGACAGGAATCACCAGCGCGATCGCCAAAGCTTTGAACGAAATCGAATCCCCGGGTGTGGTAGCTGGCAGTCGAATGAATTGTTGTATAGACTTGATGAATATCGCACCGGGGACAGTGGCATGCTCGTTCGAAAAAGTAGCGCGGCGTTGACTCTTGCCGGCGTCACATCACTCGCGATGCTTGCCGGTGCAGCCAGCGGACAACAGCCCGCGGCTCCCGCGCCGGCTGCTGCGACGGGTCCGGCGGTGAACGACGTCGCCCCTGATTTCACGCTCGGCGGCGCAACGCGCTACGGTCTTCTCAAGACTCCCGTCACTCTCACCGATTACCGCGGCCGCACCGTCGTTCTCGCGTTCTTCTACCAGGCGCGGACAAAGGGCTGAACCATCCAAATGGAGGCGTACCGTGATCAGTACGCCACGCTCTTCAACAACGGCCGCAACGTCGTCGTCATCGGCATCAGCGTAGACGCGGACACAACACTCGCGTCGTGGGCGAAGGAAGAGGACTTTCCCGTCGTCTTCGCGAGTGATCCGGGCAGCAAGGTGGGCCAGCTGTACGGCGCCTACGACGCCAAGAACAAGGTGGACAACCGGTCCTTGTTCGTCGTGCGTCCCGATGGCCGAGTTGCGTACGTGACCAAGCCGTTCAAGGTTCTCACGCCGGCGGCGTACACGGAGCTCGCGGCGATCGTGGACAGTCTCGCCCCTCCGCCCAAAGCGGATTCGACGAAATAGCTACAGGGCCTTTTTGAGCGCAGCTTCCAGGTTCTGCGATCCGCCAAGTCCCGTGTAGACCACGCGTCCGGCCTTGTCCAGCACCACCACGTACGACGTGGCGGGCGCGTCGAACGCTCCGGCCGCTTTCCCCTCGACATCGTAGTAGAAATCGTGCGGCATCGGGTGCGCGGCGAGAAATCTGCGCACTCTCTCAGGCGACTGATTTATCGCCACCGCCAGCGCGACGAACTTGACCTTCTTGCCGTACTTCTTCTCGGCGTCCAGCAGCGCGGGCATCAGCTCGCGGCAGTTCGCGCACCACGTCGCCCAGAACTCGATCAGCATCGGAGTTTTTCCGATGTACTTGCCGAGGTCGACCGGCTTCCCGTCGAGCGACTGCACCGTCACGACGGGGGCTTTCGCGCCAACCTCGATGCCGAGGTCCTGCGCAACCGCAGTCGTTGGCGCCACAGATGTCACAGCCAGACCGATGAGAGAGACTGTCGAGAACGTCAGCAGCTTTCGAATGATCATCGGGCTCGGCTCGGGATTCGGTGTGGGCGCGCGCTCAGATGAGCAGCTGTCCCATCTGAACAAGGTAATACTCCGCAACGCCCAACATGATCACCGCGAAAAGGCGCTTGATCCACACCATCCACCCTCCCGCTCGCGGCAGGCGCGCAAGCGTCCCGCTGAAAAGTCCGACCACCACCAGTATGGTGCACATGCCGAGCGAGAAGACGAACAGGTAGATGAAGCCAAGCGCGCCACTCTTTGTCGCGGTTACCCACGTCAGCACCGCTGCCATCACGGGCGCGGAGCAGGGCGCCGCTACCAGTCCCGAAGCCGCTCCCATCACGAACACGCCGTAAAGACTTCCTCCCCTGCCCGCGGTTGATGCCCGCGTCAGAAGCCAGGCTGGCACTCGCACCGGAATGACGTCGAGCATCGCGAGGGCCGCAATCACCAGCAGGTTCGCCATCGCGAAGTAGAGCCACGGATTCGTGCTCACCGAGCCGAACAATGTGCCGGTGAGACCGGCGAACAGGCCGACTGACGCGTACGCGAGCGCGAGGCCGAGCACATAGGTAAGCGTGAGAATCACGGTCCGCGAGCGCGGGCGCGGCGCGTCTCCGGCCGCGCTGCCGCCCACGATCGCAGCCGTGATCGGAATCATCGGATAGATGCACGGAGCGAGGCTCGTCAGCACGCCCGCGATGAACAGAATCGGCAGGGCTGTGAGCGGACTCGACGACAGCTGGGTGGAGATGTGAGTGAAATCCACCCAGGGAATCTACCTCTTCGTCAACAGCTCCTCGAACAGATCGATCGCCCGCGGATCGTGTGACTGACCCAGCCAGAAGAGCGCTTTCTTTCGAATCTCGGGATCCTTGTTGGTCCGCGCGACTGAGATGAGCGCTGGAACGGCTTCATCGCGGGGACGCTGCGACAGAGCGAACACCGCCTGTTCGCGCACCTCGCGGTCGACGCTGTTGTCGAGAACGATGTCCTTCAGATTCGCGGTCGCGGCGTCACCTGCCGCCTGTCCGAGCCAGAACACCGACTGTGTCCTGGTACCGCGCGGCACACTTTGATTTCGCGCGATCTTGATCAGCGCGGGCCAGATGTTGGCGCTGTCGGCGATCGTGGCGGGCAAAATTGCCTTCTCGCCCATGCTTCCTTTTTCGCTCTGCGCGATCGTGACGAGATAGTCCGCCGCCTCCCCCGCCGGCACCGTGCCGAGGTCGACGACGTCCGCGCTGGGAGCTCGCCACCGCCCACCGACATAGAAGCGAAGATCCGTCAGCTCGCCGTTCCGACGGTCGAGCACCACGCGCGCGGGGCCGAGACTGCAGTCGTTTTCCCACTCGACGTCGCGCGAGGTATTCCAGTTGTCACCCCACGTCGTCCGGCCTCGGCCGTTCGAGTGCCTGATCGAGTTGCCGCTGCCGCAGATTCCTGGCTTCGCGGCGAACGTCATCCGAACTGTGCCATTCGAGACGCGGGCAACTCTGCTTGCAATGCTCTGCGCGGGCGCGACCATCGCCACACCGGCCAGAGCTGCGAGGACGACGGCTGTCGTCCCCGCGAGCGATGTCATTCGGAATGTTTTCATCTGTTGATCAGGTCCATGAGGAACTGTTGCACGCGCGGATCCCGGGACTGGCCGAGCCAAAAGATCGCCTTCTTGCGCAGCTCAGGGGCCTTCTCGTTCTTCGCGATGTCGAACAGCTTGTCCATCGCGGTACGGTCGCTCTGACGCTGCGAGAGGACGAAGATGATCTGCTCCTTCATCTCCGTGTCACCCATCCGATCGTAAAGCTTCGACAGCTCCGGAATTGCCACACCCGACTGTCCCGCCCAGAAGAGCGCCTTTTTCCGCAGCTCGATGTCTTCCTTCGGATTGAGGGCGATGTTCATGAGCCATTGCTCGTTCCCAGCTCCCCGCTGCTGCGAGAGCGAAAACAGAACCTTTTCCCGCAAATCCTGATTCGTGAGCCTCGAATAGAGATTGCGGAGGAATTCAGTGTTCTCCGTCGAACGGCGCTGGCCAAGCCAGAAGATCGCCTTTTCGCGGAGGTCGCTGTTCTCGTTCTCGCGCCCAGCGAAGTCGCGAAGGATCTGCTGCGCCCTCGGCTCGTTCTGCTGGGAGAGAGAAAAGAGCGCCTTCTCCTTGATGTTCTCGTCGCCGTTGCCCTTCAGAATCTCCTCGAGGAGCCCCGTCGAGCCAGGAACCTGGGAGAGCCAGAATACGGCCTGCTCTCGAACCTCCTGATCCGGATCGCTCCGCGCGACATTCATGAGAATGTTCGCCGTCTGGTCGGTTCTCTTCTGCGACACCAGGAACACGGCCTTCCGGCGCAGAGCGACCGAGCAGGCATCGCGACGCGCGAGAACCTTCTGAAGTATCGGCATCGCCCGATCGGCATCCATCTGGAGCAGTGCATTGAGCGCGGCGATGCGATCGTCACTGTCCTCATCCGCATCCGGAGAACAGCTGCGGCCCTGCCCCGGTATGGTACGCGTCTCGCCCGAGCTCACATCGTTGCCACCTTCGGCCGTGCTGCTTATCGACGCAGCGCACGATTCGTCGCCGCGCTTGGCGAGCTCGCCACAGACACGCGTCTGCAGAAGCGCTCCGTCCTTCTTCGCGATCGCGGGAAAGCGCTGTTTGAGCTGATTCAACCGGTCGCGCGCCGCCGCGAGATCGTCGTCGCCGCCACTACGATAGAGCGCGAACGCCTCATAGTAGAGCGCCTGTCCCGCGTACGCCGACTGAGGATATCGCTCAGGAATGCGGTGAAAGATCTCGGCTGCGCGCTTGTAGTCGCCGCGCGAAAGCGCTTCACGCGCCAACCGGTACAGTGAGTCAGCCGGATCGGCCTTCGCCCACGCAATAGGAGGCAGTGGATTCGCTTGCTGGTCGAGCGAGATGAATGCATCCGCGTCAGCGAGGGCGAGCGGCGCCATTGAAGAGTGAAGGTAAGATTGGCTGGATGGAGCGTGGCTGACGCCGAATCCGAGCGACGAGATTATTGCTGCTGCCGTGAGTAGTGTTCGCATTGTCATTGAAGTGGTCTCAACTGCCGCGCTGCGATCCCGCGGGAATCGCGGTGCGCAGCCTCGTCATTACATGGTCGTGCTGCAAGGTTTTCTCGATCAGCTCTCGATCCTGCGGCGTGCTTCCGGGCGATAGCTGGACGATCTGCACGAGTACGAGCTCGAGATCTTCCAGCAACGGACGACGCCGCGGATCGTTTGCGACGGGAGAATCCAGTAACAGACGGGTGTTGCTCAGGAGATCGCGCGCCCAGGCGCCGAGCTGCGCGTCCATTTGTTGATCCGAAGTCGAGCGAGCTCTGAACGACGTGAGGAGCGCTTCGGCTTCGCTGAGATGCCGGACCGCCGTCAGCTGATACGCGTAGCCAGGAGCGGAATTGCCCGGAGCCGCGCCAAGCGCGACCCGCGATCCACTTCCCCCATTCAAGTCTCTCCGGTCAGCTCCATTCCGACCCGACGCGCCCGACGACGATGCCTCTCTTCGGGAACTGGCCGTCTGATTAGGCGAAGCGGCTCCCGCGTCTATGCCTGTCTCTGCGCTCGTTGACGGCGCGTCGGGAGCAGCCGTGGACGATCCAGTCTGCTTCGGGTTGACCGCGGCAATGGAGGTTGGCGCATTCCGCGAAGCGCTCCACCGCCCGATGCCAACTCCGGTCACGAGAAAAAGAGCTGCTGCTGCCGCCGCGCCCAGCCACACCTTCGAGCCGAATCTTCGGACGGACGATTCACGCGCCGGTAATCCGCCGCCGTAAACCACCCGGGGTCCGCTCGCGCGCTTCGCCTGAATCGCGCTCCACATGTCGTCGCGGGGAGTGCGAGCCGGCGGCACGTTGTAGCTCTGAGCCGCCTTCCGGAGGAATTCCTCGAATTTGTCTTCAGTCATGACACCCACTCCGGTGCGAAATCGGCCAGTGCAACGCGTAGCTTGCCGCGTGCGTGAAAGAGATGAGACTTCGACGTTCCAACCGGAATGTCGAGCGTCCCGCTGATCTCCTCGTGCGTGTAGCCCTCTACGTCGTGCATCACGAATACCGTCCTGTATTTTTCGGAAAGCGAGTCGATCGCCCTCGCCAGCCTCTCCTTCAAATCGGGCTCTGCCTGTATCTGCGTTACCCCAACCGTCATTCCTTCTTCCATTGGCGCTTCACGATTCCTCATCCGCTTCGTCTTCCGGAGTCCGTTCAGTGCTACCGAAACTCCGATGGAGTGGAGCCACGTCGAGAGCGTTGATTCGCCACGAAAGCTTCCGATCTTTTCAAAAGCACGGATGAAGGTTGCCTGGGTGAAATCCCGCGCGAGCTCGTCGTCACCCGCCAGACGAAACGTCAGCCGGTAAATGCGATCGACGTATGTCTCGTATAGCTCACGCTCGGCAGCGGCATCGCCGGCAACCACCCGCGTGATCAGTTGGATATCGTTCACCGAGCTCCGAGACTCGTAAGCAACCAATCCCATTGTCGACCTTCTGACACCCGCTGCGTGGAAAGGGTTGAGGATTCGCCGTGCACTGCAGCTGCTGGTAGGAGTGCGAATACTCTGCCCCTAAAATGACGAACCCCCTCAGTTTCGTGAGGGGGTAAGATCAGACGAGGGCGAAGGCCCGATTAGCGGCCGAGCAGCCTGTCCCATGCCCCGCCAGCAAGCCCAAGCGCATACTCCGCCCACCACTTTCCGGCGGCGGGACCGCCGCCGCACGTGCCGTCGGATTCACCCGGCGTCTTGATCCAGAGAAACGCATCGACGAGTGGATTCCCCGTGCGCGTTGTTGGCGCGGCACCCACTCGCTGCCCCTTCGGGTTGCACCAGTTACCGGCACTCGTGAGGTTCTGGCCGTTGCGGCTCGTGTCGATGATGAAGTGCTTCCCACCAACTCTCTTCGATACCTCTGTGCCGTACGCGATGTTCACCGAGGTGCTGAGGAAATTCGAGATGTTGAGGCTGAAGCCATCCGCGTCAGCGATGCCGGCCCTGTTGAGTCGGTTCGCCATTTCAGCCGGCGCTACCCAGCGCGCGTGCCCCGCATCTATGTAGACGGCAGCGCCGTGCGCCTTCAGCACCAGCACGGCGTCGTGGATGAGATTCAACCTCTCCTGCTGGTTAGCCGGGCTCAGGCAAGTCATTCCCGCCAGCGCGTCGGGCTCGAGTACGACGACGGCTCTTCGATTGCCCAAACCGGTGCCAAACTCCCGGATCCATTTTTTGTATGCGTTGCTGCCGTTCGCACCACCAGCGGAGTATTGCCCGCAGTCGCGACCCGGGATGTTGTAGGCGACGAAAATCGGCAGCGAACGCGCACCGGTGATGCGAGAGACGGCGTCGGCCACATCACGGCTGATGTCCACATTCCAGCCACCAACCCATTGAGCGATCGGCTGCTGGGCGATCTTGTCCATCAGGGCCGCATCGCCGGGACGCGACCTTCTCCACGCATCCGCCTGTCGCTTTGCGGCCGACGTAGGGTCTACGTAGAGTCTCGCGCCAGAGAAAAGATTCACGAAGGCCTGGCTCACCGTTTGGGCACCGGCAAACGCGGGCAGACCAGCGAGCAGCCCGAACGTCAGGAGAGAGCGGGAAATTTGCGCTCGATCCCCACGAGAAACACGTACCAACGACTTGTAAGCGCTCTGACTAGAGCGCGCGGCAAGTGTACGCATGGTATCCATAGACGTCCACGACGGGTGTGGCCAGAGAGACCACGCCCTTCGAGGGGGGTAAAACTAATTTCGACCGGAGCGCGAACAAACCGCTCAGGCCGACACAGATGTCTTACCCGAACCGCGCTTCTGGTTCCTGCGGGGCCCGGTGTATGCGCCTGACGCACGCACACTATAAGGACGAGCATGACGGGCCATCAACAACCCGATATCTCCCACCAATCGCCTTGGCGCCTTCTAGGGCGGGCTCTTCTCCTCCGTTGTCCGAACTGCGGCGGTCGCGGTCTGTTCGAAGGGTTTTTCGGGATGAAGCAGCGTTGTCCGACGTGCGGCATCCTGCTGGAGCGCGGTGAGTCCGACTACTTCATCGGCGCATACACGCTGAACCTGATCGCGGTAGAGGGGTTGCTGGCGTTCGCCTTTCTGGTGGTCGTCATCATGACCTGGCCGAACCCACCATGGATGGCACTGCAGTACGGCGGAGTGATTCTTTCCGTGCTCGGCGCCGTGCTTTGCTATCCGTTCGCCAAAACGACCTGGCTCGCGCTCGATCTAATATTCCGGCCGCCGCACCGCGAGGACTTCATCACCCGCGTGAAATAGCTGCGCTATTCTCCGGCGGGATTGACCTGGGACGGAGACGGTAGCTGCGCGACGTTCACATCGATCGGAAGCTTCACGCCATTGTGCGTCTCGACGACGTCCAGGACTCCCTGCCAGACCTGCGCGAACGCGTGCCCGACATCCGACGGAGCTTTGTCGATCGAGAATCCGCGCGCGCTGGCGATCCAGAACGGCGGATCGGCGGAGATCCCCGCGCCTGCCAACACCTGCTTCACGTCGGAGTAGATCAGATTCGCGTTGAAGCTGTGAGCGTAGTACGCGGGGCGGAAGCGTCCCTCGTCCAGGACGCGCTTCGTCCACGCGCTGTAGTACTCGCGCATCGCCCGGGGGACGGCGTCCATCCGCTCGATGTCGAGGAAAATCACCGTGCCGCGAGCGAATCCCTCGGCGGCCGTCTTTGCGATCGCGTCGTTTGCATCAGCGGTGCCGCGGGCCGCGCTCACGAACTGCGTCGAGCAGCTCGAGCCGCGCGAAGCGCGAGGCATAACGAGCACACGCACGGGCACCCGCTTGTTGGCGTAGCGTACGGCACGGCGGCCGTTGCGCGTCTTCACCTGCTTCATGCGCTTCGTCACGTAGCGAGTAACCGTGACCTTCTGCCCCGGTGTCCGCCCCCACGTTTGCTGGCCGACGTAGATCACGGCCATGCCCCAGCCCATGTTGGACAGGGTTTCGCGCTTCCCCACCCACGAGTCATCGGCGTGGCAGGGTGCCGAGAGATAGTAGCCGACCCACCGGTACGGCTTGTCAGCCGTCATCCACGCGTGCATCGCATCGTCGCCCGGATAGCTGAAAGTATCGAAGCCGAGATGCGGGCCTTGTGACAGGCTCTCGGCGATGTTGGCCGACGCGGTCTCGACCGCGTCGCCAAGAGCGGGCGGGGTAAGGGTCGAGCGTGTGCCAATTATCAGTCCCGCAGTGAGCAGGACCGGGAGCGACCGCCAATCAATCTTTGGCATTCGGACTCCTGGCGTTGAGTGTGTGGCAGGCAAGACTAAAGCTACCCAAAACCGAGGCGTTTTTGGGACCCTTTCGTCTTACCCGCTCATTCGGGATCGTTCCGGCGCATTCGGATCGTTCCTTTGACCTGAAGTCCTGTCCGAGAAAGGGGACAATCTGATGTTTACGGCTGAGGCTGTGTGGTCTAAGTGATTGTTGCATAAGGCATTAGCAAGTTGGCACGACCTGGTCCCGCTAATGCCTCCTAAGGCCCCAACCTCTTCAGTGGAGTCGCTTATGAACCTGCGACGCTTGATAGGTCTCTCTGGAGTCCTATCGTACTTGGCCGTACCTGCAGGCTTGGCCGCCCAGGTTGCGGGCGGTGTGGAGCTGTACGGAGCCCTCGACAATTCCTCCCCCCTAACCCGGACCATCGGCGGGCTGTCCCTCAGCGTTGGAACGCCCTACGTGGGCATTCGCGGGAGCGGAGGCCTTGGGGTCTCGTCAGTGGGTGCGCAGCAGGGCGGAGTCAGTCAGGGCCCATCGAATCTCGTTTGGGCGACGGACGCCGACCTGGTGCTCGGCCCTGTCAACGCCGGCTTGGGTGAAGGGTTCATGCCCTACTCCTTCGCGGGGATCGGAATGCAGAGTAGCGCCCAGCCACTAGGGTTTACTGACGCAATCCGCACCTGGAGCTACGGTGGCGGCCTTCAGCTCGCGCTGGGGCGAATGCTCTCCGTGAACGGTGAGGCACGCTCCCGACACCTCGCAGCCATTGCGACGCCAGCAGACTCTCAATTCGTGCGCGGAATCGAGTATCGCGTCGGCATCGGCATCCACTTTGGCGGCGGATCCCGGCGCTCCGCGGTGTACTCACGACGAACCTCCGATAACCCGTCCCGTGCGTCGCGCGCGCCACGACCGACGGGATCCACTCGCACCACCTGGCCAGTCAGCACAACCTCTGCGAGCGGCGCCGCTCGCAGAGTAGTCCCTACCGCGGAGCGTTACATCGGCACTCCCTATAGGTACGGAGGCGACTCTCCGCGCGGCGGCTTCGATTGTTCAGGATTCGTGCAGTACGTCTACGGTCTGCAGGGCGTCAACCTGCCGCGGACCTCGAGGCAGATGGCCGGCTCCGGCGTCGCCGTCACTCCATCGGCGCGCTCACTCGCCGTTGGTGATCTGCTGCTGTTCTCACAGGGAGGTCGGATCAGCCACGTCGCGATCTACGCCGGAAGCGGCCGCTTCATCCACTCTTCGTCTAGCGGGAACGGCGTTCGGTACGACGATTTCGCCACTCGCCGAGGGAAGTGGTTCGCCGACCACATGGTCGCGGCTAGACGAGTGACGGGTGATGGTCGCATATTGGTGAACGCATTCACGGGCGGTTCTACGATCGCCTTCGATCACCTCGACCCGCCTGACAGCGCACCGCCTCCGTCCAGATGAGAAATCGTAAAGAATTTCCGAAGCCATTCAAGGACATCGAACAACCGCACGAGACCGTCGCAGAGTCATTCAGCGACGGCCTCGGCGTCGAGTTGTTGACGGTTCGGTTGCTGGGTTTCTGGAGCGAATTGATCCACGCGCCCGACGCGTCTCGCGATGTGGACCAGCCCCCGCGGTCTCCGTGCGCCGTGCCCCTCCTGGAC
>JBBQWD010000027.1:0-11681 GCA_038210945.1 Gemmatimonadales bacterium | reverse complement strand
GATGTGATAATCGACGGCGGCAATTCCAACTTCCACGACACAATGCGTAGGGCGGGCGAGCTCCAGGCGAAAGGGATTCAGCTCGTCGATTCAGGAACCAGCGGAGGCATCTGGGGACTCGCGAACGGATATTGCCTGATGATCGGTGCGTCGCCGGAGGCGTTCAAGTTGTGCGAGCCGATTTTCAAGACGCTCGCTCCGCCGGACGGATACGGGCACATGGGACCAACGGGTGCCGGGCACTACGTGAAGATGATTCACAATGGAATCGAATACGGAATGCTTCAGGCTTACGCGGAAGGCTACGAGATCCTCCACGCCTCGAAGAACTTCAAGCTGGACATGCACAAGATCGCCGCGGTCTGGAATCGCGGCAGCGTTGTTCGATCGTGGCTCAACGAGCTAGCCGAGCGGGCGTTCGAGAAGGATGTCGATCTGAAGGACCTGCGTGGATACGTCGAGGACTCCGGTGAAGGGCGCTGGACGGTGCAGGAGGCGATCGATCTCGATGTCCCCGCGCCGGTGATCACGCTGTCGCTGCTCACGCGACTCCGTTCGCGGCAAGCCGACTCCTTCTCGGCAAAGGTCATTGCGGCGCTGCGCAACGAATTCGGTGGTCACGCGATAAAGAAGTCATGAAGACTCCGCAGGCGATGCCGCTGACCCGAGCGCCGAGGCGGCGCGGAAGGCGTGACAAGGCGGATCCGTGCACGATGGTGATCTTCGGCGGCGCGGGAGACCTCACCAAGCGGAAGCTCATTCCGGCGATCTACTATCTGGCTGAGCAGAAGCTCCTGCCGGAGAACTTCGCGCTGCTGGGCGTAGCGCGTGATCAGAATACGGACGAGGGATATCGCGCGCTGATGCGCGAAGCGATGACCCACTCCGATGAGATTCACAAAGTCCACGACGACGTTTGGCAGTGGCTGTGCGAGCGGACGTTTTACGCCGGCGGAGATTTCTCGCAGGACGAGGCGTACGTCAACATCGAGAGACGACTCAAGGAGATCGAGTCGCGCTCTCCCGAGCGGGAGCGGAACAGACTGTTCTATCTGGCTATTCCGCCGAGCGTGTTCGAGACAACGCTCAAGCACCTGTGTACTACGCGCCTTGCCTGGCGAACGCATACCTACGACGAGCGTCCGTGGAGCCGAATCGTGATCGAGAAGCCATTCGGCCGCGATCTCGAGTCCGCGCGCGCCTTGAACCGGCTCGTGCTCGATCAGTTTGGCGAGCACCAGATCTACCGCATCGATCACTACCTCGGAAAGGAAAGCGTCCAGAACATTCTAGTATTTCGATTCGCGAACTCGATCTTCGAGCCCCTCTGGAACCGCAACTACATCGACCACATCCAGATTACGGCGGCGGAATCGGTCGGAGTGGAGGGTCGCGGCAAGTACTACGAAGAGGCCGGCGTCCTTCGCGACATGTTCCAGAACCACTTACTCCAGCTCCTGACGCTCGCGGCAATGGAGCCTCCCAGCTCCTTTACCGGCGACGCCGTCCGCGACGAGAAAGTGAAGGTGCTCCATTCCGTGCGTCCGCTCATCCAGGACTGCGAACCCGCGGTCGTGCGCGCCCAGTACGCGGAAGGAACGAGCGACGGGAAGTCGGTTCCGGCGTACCGCAGCGAGCCCGACGTCGCGCCCGGTACCCGCACGCCGACTTTCGCGGCCATGCGTATCTCGATCGACAATTGGCGCTGGACCGGAGTGCCGTTTTATCTCCGCTCGGGTAAGAGGATGGCGAAGCGCGTCTCCGAAATTGCGGTGCAGTTCAAGGCGCCGCCGTTCCTTCTGTTCGGACAAAAGACGGTGGAAGAGATGTCGCCGAGCCTGCTGACGCTGCGCGTTCAACCCGACGAGGGGATTTCGCTGCGGTTTCAGGTGAAGACTCCGGGCGCGATGCACGAGCTGACTCCTGGGCTCGAGATCACACCGGTGGACATGGATTTCACCTACGCGGAGGCATTCGGAAATGAAGCGCATCCGGCATACGAAACGCTTCTTCTCGACTGCATGATCGGCGACCCGACGCTGTTCACGCGCAGCGACGAGGTCGAGATGGCGTGGGCCATTATCGATCCCGTGCTGCAGTACTGGGACAAGCACCCCGACACATCGCTTCCGACTTACCCCGCGGGCAGCTGGGGACCAAAGGAAGCCGACTCACTTCTCGATGGAGATCACACACGTTGGCGATAGCTCAGCTTTTTCTCCCTCTGGTTGCGCTCGCTCTCTCGTCGAGCGCCTGTCAAAACCCAAAACCGAGCCACCAGGATTCCGTCGCCGTTCTCGCGGGCGATACGGCGCAGCATGTCCTCGCCGCTGGGGACAGAGCGCTCGTCCTCAAGGCTCGTGAGCTCGATCGCGCTGACAGTCTTGACGCCGCCCGCGCCGCCTACGAGCAGGCAGCGCAAAGGCTGCCGCAGGTCTCGGATTGGCTTTATCTGAGAGCGGCCGGCGTCACCGGCGACAGCTCGTCGAGGGCCGGATATTACGCCAGGCTTCGAACCGATGTGGCACGTGATCGAATCGTCCGGACCGATGCGATAGCCCGCGAGCGAACACGCGATTTCGCGGGAGCCATTCGAGCCTACAACGCGCTCGGCGCCAAGCTCGATGCGCTGAGACTACGCATCAATCCTCCCGCGGAGGACGCATCGAGGACGGCCGCTCGCGGCGAGCTGCTAAGGTTCATATCGGGCTCGAACAATTCGGCGGATACTCGGGAAGCCATCGATCTCTTCGACAAGGTTTTTACGACCACGACACCCGCCGAGGAGCTCGTCATCGCGCGCGCCGCCAGCAAATCCGGTCTGCCCGACCGCGCCGCTACGGCCTACGCAAAAGCGCTCGGCGCTCGGCTCGGGGATGTCTCGGACAACGTTGGTTATGGGTCGGTGTTGCTCCGTCTCAGACGGTACGCGGACGCAATCACTCAACTCGCGAAAGTGCGCACTCCTCCCGCGCTTGCCGCGGCAGCGCAGTATCAGCGCGCGCGAGCGCAAGTCGCTCTTGGGAACACGGCGGACGCGCGCTCCACTCTGCGCGCAATCACGACCGCTTATCCGAAGGACACCAGCTCGGCCTCGGCATTGCTCCTTCTGGCCGATTTGGCCACCGACGACAATCGCGATCAGGACGCCCGGCAAGCTCTGACCGCGCTGCTGAAACGCTTTCCCACCGGGCGGCACGCGACGAACGCTCGGTTTCGCGCCGGAATGATTTCCTACATTGCGGGAGACAGAAAAGCGGCAGCCGCGCAGTTCGACTCACTCGTCGCCCGCGACTCGAACAGCGCTGAAGCGCTGGCCGCTTCCTATTGGGCCGGGCGCTCCTACGCCTTGCTCGGCGACAAGACGCGCAGCAAAGCGAGATGGCGCTCGATAATCGCGAGCGAGCCACTCAGCTACTACGCGGTCATGGCTGCCAAGCGCCTCGACACGACGCTCGTCGCGTCGGACCGCTCGCCGTCGAATTATGCGAAGGTTCCGGCCGTCGACTCGGCGTTGAGTCGCGTCGTACAGCTAAAGGATGTCGGGATGGATGTGGAGGCTGGCTTCGAGAACGACAGGCTATTCCGCGATGCTCTGGCAAATCCGACGCGCATGGTAGCAACCGCCCATGCTCTCGCGGGGACCGATCAGGCTTCGCGATCAATCGCGCTTGGCCGCCGCGCGATCGACGAGATCGGCCACAGTCCGGAGAACTGGCGCCTCTATTTCCCGGTGATGGAGCGCGAAACGCTGATCTCGAGCTCCAGGGAAAACGGCTTGGATCCGGTTTTGGTGGCCGCACTCATTCGGCAGGAATCCAACTTCAATCCGCTGGCGACTTCGCCAGCCGGCGCGAGAGGCCTCATGCAGCTCATGCCGGCAGTCGGAAAAGGCATCGCTGACGCAAAGGGGATCGGGCCGTGGGATCCGGATCTACTCTACCAGCCGGCGACAAACATCAAGCTGGGAACGGCTCACCTGAGCGGACTCGTCCGCAAATATCCGGAAGTGGTGAAAGTCCTCGCCGCCTACAATGCGGGCGAGTCACGCGTGGAGAAGTGGTCGAGCAAGACGGGCGCGGCCGATCCCGAAGTATTTACGGAGCGCATCCCCTTCGTCGAGACGCGCGACTACGTGCGCATAGTTCTCCGCAACCGCGCCTACTACCAGGCGCTCTATCCCTGGTAGGGCGTCTCCGGGCTATCCATTTCGACGAGCTCGCCCTTCCTGCGTTTCCGCCAGTCGAGAAGCCACGTGACCGGAACGCCTACAATCAAGGGAGTGAGGAAAAACCCGAGCGCTGTATTCAGCCAGATCAACGCCATGTAGAACGCGATGAGGCCAAGCGATACCCACAGCGTGCCCAGCGGACCGTGCGTTTCCAAGCGAAACTCCCCCGTGAATAGGTAGATTAAAACTATCATGGCGATTGCCCGGGTTGAAGCGTCCGATGTCGAGAACGCTGCTGAGGCGGCGTTGCAGAATTGCGAGCACGCGGTTCTCGCGGTCTCGGGCGGCCTCGATTCCATGGCACTGCTCACTTCCGCGGCCAGACTTCCGGCCCGCAAGCGGCGGAATCTGATAGTCGCGACGTTCGACCACGGAACAGGGAAGGCAGCCGGCAGAGCGGCCGCGCTGGTAGCCCGCTATTCGGCCCAATGTGGATTCCTCTGTGTCACTGGACGCGCGTCCACGGTCGGCAGCAAGGAGGAAGAGTGGCGCCACGCCAGATGGGAATTCCTCCGGCAGGTCGCATCAAAGAAGGACGCCAGCGTCGTCACCGCGCACACGCTGGACGATCAAATCGAGACGGTTTTCATGCGCATTCTCCGCGAAGCCGGACCACGCGGACTCGCCGGACTCTACGCCGAATCGGAAATCATCCGTCCGTTTCTCGAGATCAGCCGAGCTGCGCTGGTGGAGTACGCGCGCACGCGGAGCATTCCCTTCGTACGGGACCCCTCCAACTGTGATCGCAAACATCTACGCAATCGGGTCAGGCTCGACATCCTCCCATCGATCGTGAAGAGGAACCCAGGCTTTCCCGACGAGCTGCTGGCGATCGCGCATGAGGCCGCCTCATGGAGGCGCTCGCTCGAAGATCTCGCCGGAACGGTCGAAACGGAATCACAGCGCGACGGCGCGCTGCGGATCAGCCGGTCGAGTCTCGCCGGCTACGACGACGACTCGCTCCGGGTGTTATGGCCGGCGTTGGCGGCTCGCGCGAGCGTCGTAATGGATCGGAGGGGAACTCACCGCGCTGCACAGTTTACTATTAGGGGAGCAACTGGTGGGACTATTCAGCTCTCCGGTGGCGTCGAGATCGTCATGCGTCGAGATCACATGCTGTTGCGCCGCTGGCGGTCTGAGGCGTCGGAGATCCTGACATGAGCAGCACCGTCAGACCGCTTGGCATCAAGGCCGATCCCAGACTTTCCGGCCGAGCGGTCAAGAGGATTGCTTTCGACGAGGCGCAGATTGCCAGGAGAGTCACGGAGCTCGGCAGAGAAATAAGCGCTGCTTATCCGGACGGGGACCTGCTGGTGCTGGGTTTGCTCAAGGGAAGCTTCATCTTTCTAAGCGATCTCGTGCGGCAGATCACTCGTCCACTTCAGGTCGATTTTCTCGTGGCTTCCAGTTATGGTGACGCTACTGTATCGAGCGGGACGGTGAACCTGGTTTACGATCCGGAAACGGAGCTGAAGGGGAAGGACATAATTCTGGTCGAGGACATCGTTGATTCGGGCCGCACGTTGAATCGTCTGATGTCTACACTGAAAGAGCGGAAGCCGAGGTCGCTCGAGATCTGTGCGCTGCTGCACAAGCGCATCGCGCAAGGGTTGAAGCACGATGCGAGGTTCGTTGGTTTCGATGCGCCGAATGAGTTTCTGGTTGGATATGGGTTGGATCACGCGGAGAACTTCCGCCATTTGCCGTACATAGCGAGCTTGCAGTAATGCCTATACAGATGCCTAACAACAAGAATCCCAAGAAGCCCACGAACTGGAGCAAGCTCTCGAAGCAGCTCTCGTTCTGGGTGTTCGTCATACTCGTGCCCGTCGCGATCATCCAGTTCTCGGGGAAGGGATCTGAGGCCGGTCCCGAGATCTCCTACTCGGAGTACACCGCGCAGCTCCAGCGCGACAACATCGACAAGGTGATCATTCAGGGCGGACGCGCTCTGACGGGCGACTTCAAGCAAGGCGTCCAGGCCAAGGGCCGTCTCGTGAGGAAGTTCAAGGTTCTCCTGCCGATGGAGAACTCGACCGACGACCTCAAGGAGCTGAAGGCGCACGGTGTCCAGATCCAGGCCGAGGAAACGCGCACGTCGATGATGGCGCTGCTCATCGGGCTGTTCCCGTACCTCCTGATTTTCGGAATCTGGTTCTTCCTGTTCCGTTCGATGCAGGCCGGAGGAGCAAAAGCTTTCAGCTTCGGCAAGTCCAAGGCGAAGCTTCTCACTGGCGATACGCCCAAGGTGACCTTCGATGACGTCGCCGGCGCGGATGAGGCGAAGGTGGAGCTTCAGGAGATCATCGAGTTTCTGAAGGATCCAGCGAAGTTCACGAAGCTGGGCGGACGTTTGCCGAAGGGTGCGCTGCTGGTCGGCCCTCCTGGTACGGGCAAGACGCTGCTCGCTCGCGCCGTCGCGGGTGAGGCAGGCCGGCCGTTCTTCTCGATGTCGGGTTCCGACTTCGTCGAAATGTTCGTCGGCGTCGGCGCGAGCCGAGTGCGTGACTTGTTCGAGCAGGGCAAGGCACACGCGCCTTGCATCATCTTCATCGACGAGATCGACGCCGTTGGCCGTCACCGCGGCGCCGGACTTGGCGGCGGTCACGATGAGCGCGAACAAACGCTCAATCAGCTGCTCGTCGAAATGGATGGCTTCGAGTCGAACGACGGCGTGATCCTGATCGCCGCCACCAATCGTCCCGATGTTCTCGACCCCGCGCTAATGCGGCCCGGCCGTTTCGACAGGCAGATCGTCGTCGATTTACCGGATCTCCGCGGCCGCGAGGGAATCCTTCGCGTGCACATCCGGAACAAGCCGATGGCTGAAGACGTGGACGTGACGACGCTGGCGCGCGGTACCCCCGGAATGGCTGGGGCGGATCTCGCCAATCTCGTCAACGAAGGCGCGCTGCTGGCCGCCCGTCGCAACCATGACAAGGTCTACATGGCCGACCTCGAGGAGGCCAAGGACAAAGTAATGATGGGCCCCGAGCGGAAGTCGATGGTGATGAAGGACCAGGAGCGGAAGCTCACCGCCTATCACGAGGGCGGACACGCCATTTGCGCGGTCAAGGTGAAGGGCAACGATCCGCTCCACAAAGTCACGATCGTTCCGCGCGGACGCACGCTGGGTGTAGCGTGGACGCTGCCCGAGGACGACCGCGTTTCAGTTACACGGGAACAGCTCGAGGCGAATCTCGTTAAGGCGTACGGAGGTCGTGTCGCCGAAGAGCTCGTATTCGGGCGTGACCGCGTGACCACCGGCGCCGCCAGCGACATTCAGCAGGCCACGGGTCTCGCTCGCCGGTACGTGTCGCAGTGGGGACTGTCGGACGAGATTGGGCCGATCCTCGTTGGCGACAATGAGCAGGAGCTCTTCCTCGGCCGCGAGATTCAGACCCGCCGCGAAGTTTCCGAGCGTACCGCGCAGCTCGTCGATTCCGAAGTTTCGCGGGTGATCAAGGAAGCATATTCCCGCGCGACTGCAGTGCTTCAGGAGAACATGGATCTGCTGCACAGCGTAGCGGCGGCCTTGCTCGACCGGGAGACGTTGACCGGCGATGAAGTAGCGGCACTCGCACGCGGCGAGACGCTGCCGTCGCGTCCGGTGAGCCCGCCCCAATCGGCGCCGGCGCTCACTGCTACGCCGGTGATGCATCCCAAGCCGTCGAAGCCGCCTCTCTTCGGAGGTCCGGAGGTAGCGCCCGCGTGAGCTTCGCCTGGCCGTCGAAGTCACAGCGGCCGAACATCTTTGGAATTCTGAACGTTACCCCCGACAGCTTTAGCGACGGGGGTAATTTCTTTTCCCCCGAGAGCGCGATCGCGCAAGCCGATCGAATGATCTCGGAGGGCGCCGACGCAATCGATGTGGGTGGGGAGTCGACGCGCCCCGGCGCGCAGCCCGTTCCGGTGCGGGAGGAGCTGAAGCGCGTGCTCCCTGTCATACGAGCGATTCGCTCGAGGTGGAGCGACATTGCGATTTCGATCGACACCGTGAAGGCCGAAGTCGCGCGCGCCGCGCTCGCCGAAGGGGCGTCGATAGTGAACGATGTCTCCGGAATGTCGCTCGATCCGGAAATGCCGCGTGTCTGCGCGGAAGCAGGGTGCAGCGTCGTGCTGATGCATTCGCGCGGGTCCGTCGCCGACATGGCGAGCTACGATAAGGCCGACTATGGATCCGATCCTGTCGGTGAGATCCTCACCGAGCTCGAGGAGAGTGTAGCGACGGCCCAGCGCGCGGGAATTCATCCCGGCCGCATCGCTCTCGACCCTGGTATCGGATTCTCAAAGCGCACCGGACATTCGCTGGCGGCGCTGGTCGAGCTCCCACGCATCGTGGCGCTTGGTTATCCGGTATTCGTGGGCGCGTCGCGCAAGCGCGTGATCGCCGAGCTGATTCGATATACTTCGGGTGCAGCAGCCTCCACCGCCACGACGCTCGCCCAACAGATGGTCTCCAACGAGGACCGCGACATGGCGACCGTTGGCGTCAACGTCGTCGCTTTTTTTGCCGGCGCACGGATTTTCCGCGTGCACGGCGTGCGAGCAAACCGTTTGGCGCTCGATACTGCATGGGCTCTTAAGCCCGAGGAATCTGAGCTTTTGGCAGACTAGGCTCGCTGACTTACTTTTGATGAGTTTCTCTTCACCAGGGTGAACCCATAAGACGGTTTCCTTCGCCGGGTTGGACCACCGGCGTCCTGCTGTTGTTCGTCTACATGCTTACCCTGGCTCCCGGCGTTACGCCCTGGGATTCGGGTGAGTTTCTCGCTGCCATTCACTCGTTCGGAATTCCCCACCCGCCAGGGACTCCGCTCTACATCCTGATCGGCAAAGTCTGGAGCATGTTGTTCGCTTCAGCGTTCGGGTTTGCGCGTTCGATCAATCTTCTGTCGGCGTTCTGCACCGCCTTCGGGTGCGGAATTCTCAGCAGTCTGTTCGCCAAGTGGACCGATGACGGTCTCGCCGGGACTGCCGCGGGATTGACGGCGGGCTTGATGTCGACGGTGTGGATGGGTGCGACGGAGACCGAAGTGTATGCGGTGGCGTTCTTTTTCGGGTGCCTGATTCTGCGGGCGGCTGATCGTGCCGGCGAGGATTCGGACGGACGCTGGGCGTTGCTTGCCGCTTACCTGGCTGGGCTCGCGTGGACTCTGCACCTGGTCGCGCTGCTCGTCGTGCCGAGCGCGATACTGCTCGTGTTCAGCACGCGCGACGGATATTTCGCGGTGCCGGTTGGGAGGCGACACGTCGACGGCAGGCGGGAAGCGCATTCGCTGGCCAAGCTCGTGCGCGCCTCGATCGTCGTGGCACTCATCGGGTTGACTTGCGTCGCCTTCCTTTACGTTCGCGCTCGAACCGATCCAGCCATCAATCAAGGGAATCCGTCTACCCTCGGCTCACTCCTCGACGTGCTCATGCGCCGGCAGTATGACGTGCCCTCGCTATGGCCTCGGCAGGCTCCGTTCTATCTGCAGATCGGCAACGTGTTCGAGTACGCCGACTGGCAGTTCGCGAAGGGCCTCGCGCCGAGCGCCCCACCGAGCTGGTGGCGGACGCCAATCACGGTGCTCTACGCGCTCCTGGGCGTGGCGGGTTTCGTTGCGCACCGCGCCGCTGACCGACGCAGCTGGCGCGCGCTGGCGGCTTTGTTTCTTGTTTCTTCGATTGGCGTGGTGATCTACCTGAATCTCAAGGCAGGCCCTTCGTTCGGAGCCGGAATCCTCCCGCCCTCCGCGCCACACGAGGCGCGCGAGCGAGACTATTTCTTTTTCTTCACGTTCGTCTGCTGGGGCTTGTGGGCGGGTTTTGGCGCGATCCGTCTCTCTCGCATACTGCCACGGCCGTTCAATCTGCTGGTGATGGTGATGCCGTTCACACCCGGGCTGCTCAACTGGACGGCTGTCGACCGAAGGACGGATGCTGTGGAAGAGCGCGCCCGCCTCGACGCCGACGACATGCTCGCCAGGGTGCCGCCCTCCGGCGTCTTTCTCGCGCTCGGCGACAACGACACGTATCCACTCTGGTACCTGCAGCAGGGCGAAGGCACGAGAAAGGATGTGACCGTCGTGGCCGTTCCTCTGCTCGGCGCGAAATGGTATCGCGCGGAGCTTGCGCGTCGCTACAAACTCCTCGACTCGGCAACGGTCGAGAGCTGGCGAGGACGAGACAGCACTGTCGCAGTTCTCACGAGGCGATCGTACGATCAGAACCGCCCGGTCGTGAAGTCTCCGTTCTTTTCGATCGACTCGGTGGCTCGGCCTAAGAAGTAGGCTATTGAATCGTGAGGGTGTAGCCGCCGATGACGGGCGTCCCGCCCGTTGATTGAGCGCTGATGATGAAGATGTCGGAGATCGTGGACGTATACGTGAACTGCGCGTCGGTGGTCGAGGTGCTTTGGTTGTCGTTGAACGTCACCCTGCCGGTGAAGTAGTAAAGCTCCAGGAACGAGTCAACGGCAGTCGAGCTCATCGTGACGGTGATTGACTGGCCAGCCCTGAGGGCGATCAGGTAATTGTCTGCGTACGAGCTGGTCGCCTGACAGTCCGTCGTTTGGAGATCCTGAGTCGTGGTCGTCCCCCGCACCACGAATACGTCTTCGCAACCTGTCACAGCACTCGTGGTAGCAGCCGATGTCAGGTTGTAGACGCCGGAGCTGCCCGGGTAGGCGTTGGCGCCGAGGATTATGTCGCCGGCCGGAAGCAGGGCCTTGATCACCGAGTTGGTCGAGAGCTGCGGATCGTTGTCGTCGAACCCGATCAGGTTCCGATCTCCCGTAAGCAGGAACAGGTAGGTATCGAACGCGGTCGACGATTGATTGAACAGTAAGCGCCCGCGGTGATCGTCGTACTGTAGTAGTCGATGAAGCTCCCGTCAGAGAGCGTGCAGTCGCCGGTTGTGAGCGTGCCAGACGTACTGGCGCCAAGAGTATGAGGAGTCGCGGTGGTCTGGCAAAGATTGTTGCCGCCATCGATCGGCGCCGCGGGGTCGTGTCCGCAGGAGATTTGGATCGCGATCGCTGTAAAAAGAGCAAGGCGATGGAGCTGTCCGATTCGACGCTTCATTTTGACGCTCGGGCCTGGGTAGGCAGGCGAGTAGCCACGGATCTGATGGCCAGACACTGCCCTCAGTATATGGCGCAGAACATCCTTCCGCTTGGGATTGCACTCGGCTCAGGTTTACAAAAAGCCCCGCCATTTCTGACGGGGCTACCTGATCTCTGCCCGAAGCCCTCAGCCGTTAAGCCGACAGCGCCAAGCAGGTATTCTTCCTTTGCTGTTCTTCTCTCTAGTACCGGTAGTGCTCGGACTTGTACGGTCCCTCGACCGGAACGCCGAGATAATCCGCCTGATCCTTCGAGAGCTTCGTCAGCTTGACGCCGAGTTTGTCGAGGTGAAGTCTCGCGACCTTCTCATCGAGATGCTTCGGCAACGTGTAGACCCTGCAC